>NZ_CEYNTP010000032.1:6606-11037 GCF_982873095.1 Lentiprolixibacter sp.
GAAAAGTAGACCACCCGGAATTAATTGATTTTAGTTTGCCCAAGGACCATGGGGACACTGCAGGTGTTTTGGGCGGACGTAAGCAGGAAGCCCCGCTTCAGGTGTATGTGGGTTGCGCCAAATGGAACAAAAAGGAGTTAAAGAATTTTTACCCCAAAGGCTTGAAGGAAGAATTGCCCTACTACGCTTCACAGTTCAACAGCATTGAACTTAATGCTACCTTCTACCGGATCTTTCCTTCTGAACAATATGAAACCTGGTACAAAGCCGTCCCGGACACCTTTCGCTTTTTTCCCAAAGTAGTACAGAACGTAAGCCATCTGCGCCGGCTAAATGATATGGCTTACCCGGTCCTTGAAAACTATCTTGGTGCTACCGCCGGGTTTCAGGACAAACTGGGCACCATCTTTTTGCAGATGCACCCCAACTTCGGACCTAAAAACTGGGACCGGGTGGTGCGACTGGTGAATTACTGGCCTGAGGAATTTCCGCTGGCATTGGAGTTCCGGCATACAGACTGGTACAATGATAGCAAGGTAGCCGAAGGCTTGTACCATTTACTGGAGGAACACAAGGTCGCCAACATCATAACAGACACTGCAGGGAGGCGTGATCTCCTGCATATGCGCCTGACTAATACTGAAGCCTTTATCCGTTTTGTCGGCGCCAACCACAAAAGTGATTATCAGCGCCTGGACGACTGGGTGGAACGCCTGTACCAATGGCAGCAACAAGGATTGCGGAAGGCACACTTCTTTGTTCACCAGAACATGGAAAAGGAATCCGCGCTGCTGTCGGCCTATTTTATTGGCAAGCTCAATCGCAAACTGGGAACTGCACTTGCTGTCCCGAAATCCCTGGAGGCGGTGGGGTAATCCTTTACCCAAGCGATAAATGGATTTAAGAGCAGCGGTAAAAGGAGTTTCCCTCCTTTTCAGACGGGTTGTTGATCTCAATAATGATCTGTTCTTCTTGGAGGGAAGCCTGCTGCGTTTCTGTTTCAGGTTCTTTTTCTTCCAGGAAACTACTGACAAGCAGCAGCAGGAAGGCGACGAAATATCTGCTTAGGGTTTGCATGACAATTGGTTTAGGTTACCTCTAAGCTATGTCATATTCCTGCTTATCATACCGCATTTAACAAAGGTTTAGGCCAAGATTAACAGCTATTGTCAAAGCTTTGGAATATCCTTAACAAAACCCTTTGCGATTTAGTCAAACACCACTGATAAGGGAAAGAGATGCATGTTAGTTATTCTGAAGTGTTTCAGCGATAGCCTGTACCTCGTCCAGTACTCGAAGCAGGTTGCCCCCCCAGAGTTTTTCGATATCCTCCTTGCTGTATCCCCTTTTTACAAGTTCCAGGGTAACATTGAAGGTTTCTGAAGCGTCTGCCCAACCTTCGATGCCCCCACCTCCATCAAAATCAGAACTGATCCCCACATGTTCGATGCCTATCAGATCTACCATGTAGTCTATATGGTCTACAAAGTCGGCAACATTAACCGCAGGGGGTACATCGGACCGTTTTGCGGCCAGTTCCCTGCCAATAGCCCGCACACGGGGGATGTTTTCGATATATTCTTCCTGTTGCTCCCTGCTTAGGCTTCGGAACTGCGAACGCTCGTACCATGCTAATCCCAGGGAATCGGCAACCTGCTTATAGATGTCCCGCATGTATGCGCTCCGGGCCGCACTTTTTTCTTCATTGACATAAGCCGCCAGGGCCACCGTCTGTACCACACCACCATTTTTCTTAACCGCCAACAGCTGTTCATCGTCCAGGTTGCGACTGTGGTTGCACAAGGCCCGGGCTGATGAATGTGACGCAATTATTGGGGCCTGGGAAAGGGCTATTGTCTGCATGATGGAGGCCTTGGACGGATGAGAAATATCAATCATAACACCAAGTCTATTCATCTCTTTTACAGCTTCTTTACCCAATTCACTTAAACCATTATGTAAATACATGCTATCGCGTTCTCCAGTGTTGGAATCGCTGAACTGGCTGTGCCCGTTATGGGCCAGAGAGATGTAGCGTGCCCCGAGTTCATGGTACTTTTCAAAGAGGGACAGGTCTTCGCCGATTGGGTAGGCATTTTCAACACCAATCATGGCTGCTTTTTTACCGGATTTCCAGATCCGTCTCACGTCGTCCGAAGTCATTGCTAACTCAATTTGCTGTGGAGCAATTTCTTCGCACAGCCGATGGATGGCATCGAACTTGGCCATTGCGTTTTCACTGGCACTGGCGTATCCGGAAGGGGTAAGGGAATCCTGTCCGGTGTAGACAATAAACCAGGCAACATCGAGTCCGCCTGCTTCCATTTTTGGCAGATTCACCTGGGTATTCAGGTCCTGGGTGTAGTTGACACTGTCTGTGAAGTTTTTAACATTGATGTCATCATGGGTGTCAATGGTGATGACCTCCTGGTGAATGAGACGTGCCTTATCTTCTAAAGACAGCTCGTCTTTCTTGGTTTCTGCACAGGATAATACAGTTAAAATGCAAAAAAGTGGGATGAAATACCTCATTTGAACAAATTTTAGACCTACAAATAAAGCATTTTGACAACAGAATACACAGGGTAGATAACATTTAATTGGCTGTGCTGAACGAATTGGGGAGTTTTAAGCTAACTAAACATGCGCGCGGAAAGAGCAATTACCCCTCAAAATCCACGCCACCAGCTAAGCTATACAAACAACACCCAAATCCGTAAAAATTGAATTCTAAGAAGTTACTATCAAAACTTTCTGACATTGAGGCCTATCTGGATGACTTCTCCTTCGAAGAGCTCACTGCCGAAGAGGCTTCCAGATTGAAAAAGTCCTTTGAAACCTTCAAAAAGCAACTGGAATACCGTCTTTGGGAAGGCAAGGAGGCCCCTGAGCTCCCATCTTCAAAACCTGACCGAGCTGAAGAAATGCTTATCGCAACGGTTAGTCATGAAATCAGGACCCCCTTGAGTGGGATCATCGGCTTCACTGATTTACTCAGGGAGAGCGAACTCACAGAAGAACAGCGCTATCAGGTAAACGCTATTCAGTCGGCGTCCAGGTCATTGATGGATATTATCAATGAGCTACTGGAATACTCCAAACTTTCCGCCGGCCTGGAATTGTTCGAAGAAGTGGATTTCAATTTTTTCAGCATTGTACAGGATGTTGTTTATCTCTGTAAAACGCTGATGCTGGGCAAGGATGTAGCCCTGAATGTAGAACTCGACCCAGAGATACCAACAGACCTGTTAGGCGATCCGTCCAAGCTTTCACAAATATTGCTCAATCTGCTCGGGAACTCCATCAAATTTGTAGAGAAGGGCAGTATCCTGCTGAACGTACAATGTTTGCAGCAGAGAAAAGACACCGTAATCCTGCAGTTTGTGATTACTGATACCGGGATTGGCATCCCCGAGCAAGAGCTGGAAAAAATCTTTACCTCCTTCCGACAGGTAAAACAGCATACTTTTTCCAAATACGGGGGCACGGGCCTTGGCCTCAACATCGTTAAACAAATTGTACAAAAACTCAACGGGGAAATAAGGGTAAGCAGTCGCCTTGGCGAAGGCACGACCTTCATTTTTACATTACCCTACAAATTGGGAAAACCCGTTAACACAAACACTGGGGCTGAACTGAGTTTATCGCCAATGACGGTGCAGGGGATGTCTGTGCTGGTTTTTGAGGATAATGAGATGAACCAGCGGCTAATTGAGCACCGGCTTAAATCCTGGGGTTGCCATACTTATATCACAGAAAACGCCCCTTATGGCCTGAATGTTCTGGAAACTAAAAAAATTGACCTGGTCCTGATGGACCTCAAAATGCCCCTTTTAAATGGCTTTGAGGTTACACAAAGGATTCGGGCAAATGCCAATCCTAACATAAACAGCTTGCCTATCATAGCCCTTACTGCAGACTTTACAGCGGAAGACAAGGTAGCTTGTGAGAAGAATGGCATTAATGATTATCTGTTGAAACCCTTTAGTCCTGAAGAATTGTTGCAGGTTATGGTAGCGAATAAAAATGAAACCGCAACGCCTCACATAACCAACGAGCCTCAGGAATGCGGACATGATGCCCCGATCATCCCTTTCAGCATAGTGCTGCAGGAAATCCTCGAGAAGGATTGTCTGGGGGAGATCGAAGTGCTGGAAGAATTGATTTCCCTATACCATAAAAACGTCCTTTCCTTCATTGGCAAAGTGAAACTGCATCTTAAAGACCAGGATTTTGAAGGCGTCGCCTTTGAGGCACACAAGATCAAATGCGGGTTAAAAATGTTGAAAACCTACCAGTTATGCAGCTTTGTGGAAGAATTGCATGGATTGGCCAAAGCAAAGCAAAACCTGGGTAGGATAAACGACCTGTATGATCAGTTCGTGATGCACTACTCGGGGCTGGAAGGAGAAATCAACAACACTCTGCAAG
>NZ_CEYNTP010000032.1:11047-15402 GCF_982873095.1 Lentiprolixibacter sp.
CAGGCTGAAGAGAAAAAACGGCTGTTGCTGGCCGAGGATGATGAAATGCTGGCCTCCCTCTTGGAGTACCGGATGAAAATGGCTGGTTTTGATGTGCATGTGGTGCATGATGGAAAGGAAGTAAAGGAATACTTGGCCGTACAGCGCCCGGACATCATTATTAGTGACATTATGATGCCCTATTTCTCAGGGATTGAGTTAGTGGACTACCTACGAAACGAGATGAAATCCAGTATTCCGGTAATCATTATCTCCTCAGCAGGAAACGAAGAAAATGTGCTCAGTGCTTTTGAACTGGGCGCTAATGATTTTATCGCTAAGCCAGTTAATCCTTCAGAATTGCTGGTTCGGGTCAATCGTGAGCTGAAGAAAGCATAGATCTTGAATAAAGAGGTGGCGTTACATATCACCCCTTTTCAATGGAATTTCACGGAAGTTCCCTCGGAACTGTTGTGGTCCATGACCTTCTTCTTCATGGCGATGGCTATTCTCTATCTGGGTTCTGTTTTCTATTTCCGCAGTCGTCTCAAACTTACTTCAACAAGGATCGCCTCACGAAAGAAGTTATTGGCCCCTATGATCGGTAAGTTTCTGTTTTACACAGAGGAGGACCCCGTAAGTGTTAAGGAGGAATATGTACAGCTCAAGATCGAAATTCGCGAACTGCTTAAAGACTCGGTGAACCGCAGGGTGCTGACCGAAATCCTGCTCGACCTGAAAAAAGACGTATCCGGAAGTTCGCGACAGCAATTATTGAAACTCTACAAAGATCTGGGCCTTCACGAGTACGCCATCAGCAGGTTAAATAGCAGGCGCTGGGTACTATTGGCCAGAGGCATCATAGAATTAACAGAAATGCAGGTTACCGAGGCCTACGGATTTATAAAGCAACATATCAACCACAGAAGTGGTATCGTACGTAAACAGGCACAGATTGCTACTGTATCCCTTAAAAACGAAGGGATTTCTTTCTTTTTAGACACTTCCCGTTTCGCCATATCGGAATGGCAACAATTGAAATTGCTGGACATTATCAGGCAGCTGGAAGATTTTCAGCCCCCGAGGTTCAGTCGTTGGCTGACTTCCAGGAATCCGGATGTGGTTCTTTTTGCATTGAGGCTCATTAAATACTACAAGCAGAGCGATGCACAGAGATCGCTCATCAAACTGATCGGACATAAAAAGCACGCCATTAAACTGGAAGCTATTCAATGTGCCCGGGAATTTCTAATTCAGGAGGCCCGCGAGCCCATGAAAAAGATATTTCGAAGAGGAAATGAAGAAGTGAAACTCGCCATCCTTGACACCTTGGGAATACTGGGAAATCAAGACGATATAGATTTTTTGCAAAAAGTTAAAAACAAAAGTAGAAGCCATATTATATCAAGTAAAGCTTTAAGTATAATAAATGTGCTTAAGCCGGAAAGTATTCTGCCTCAAGAGGATCTGGAAACACCGGAACTGGCACAGGAAGCCCTAACTGAAAACAAAACTGTTCCTATGGAAAAAGAAGAAAAAGAGGAGGTATCCATTCAAGATGTCCTCAACCCTGAGTTCGAGGACGAGCATATTTTTAGCCAATGCTGTATGGAAGAATTCCGGGATCTGATCCAGGAAATCGGGGAACCCCTGTTACAAGCAGGTGATCCGGGAACGCTACCCCTGGGATTTCTGCCGCTGGTGGTTGAAGAACAAATCGCAGAAAAAGAGATCCTACAGGATAAAGAAGAAAAGGACCCCGATAGCACAACGGAAGCAACTAGTGTGCAACCACCCCAGGTACATGCTGAAGAACGCATAATTGAAGAAATCGAATCCCTGATTAACCCGCCAGAGCCAGAAACAGCTGAACAGGAAGAAACAGACGTTGAATTCGACCTGGATTTTCTGCCCATTCTTGTTGAAGGAAGTGAGGAAGACGCGGAGCCTTCAGAAGCCCTGGAAGACCTGATACAGCTCAAGGTTATCGGGGAAGAGTTGCGTCAACGTGTTCCTGAGGCCTTTGTAAATACAGATTGCGTATCTGAAAACTGGAGCTGGGAAGTATTGCCTAACGCTACGTACGAAGCAGTAAAAAAAATCGACTGGGCAGATATAGCAAAAAGGAATCATGCATTGGAGCTGCAGACAGTACCTGACCAAAATACGAAAGGGCACGTTGAATCAGACTTCTCGGCCTATGGGTTTAGCATTTTCCAGGAGCTGTTCCGCACAGCAGATACAGAATCTAAGTTGATACTGCTGGATGAAGTCCTTGCCATAGGAGATGAGAAAGAATGGTATTTCCTCACCACCCTGGCTGATGATCCCTCAAAACAGGTTAGGGAAAAGGCGGCCCGGGTACAAAAGGAGCTGGAGTCCCGCCTTTCATTTGAGACGCTTGGGGCGGAGGATACAGAAGACAGAAAAGAAGAGGGCCTCGAAGCCTCTGCCGAAATTCAGGGACCTCTATTTGAGCTGGATTTCGAGTTGGACCTTGAGTATGCGGGACAGTCGGATGACACCCCTAACCAAAATGAATGGAATACAGCATTATCACAGGATGATGCCAATCTTGCTAAAGGCAATTTAATGAGCCAGTTTCTATCTCTATCCCACAAAATTCTAGAAAAGATCTATGGATAGCGGAATCTTCCATATGATCCTGGATTACATCAACATTGTATTCCTGCTATTCAGCATTATGCTGGTAGTGCTGTTTACCGGGATGGCCTACCTGTCAACCCTTAACGCGATCCACTACAGGAATAAAAACAGTTTTGGAGATATATCCAAAGTAATGGCCTCGCCAATCGCCCCGGGAATAACCATCATCGCACCTGCCTTTAATGAAGGCCTGTCGATTGTGGAAAATATCAGGTCGCTCCTTTCCCTGAAATACGTGAATTACGAAGTAATGGTGGTAAACGATGGGAGCAAGGACGATACACTTCAGAAAATGATCGAAGCCTATGACCTGGAGAAAATAGATCGGGACATTGACCCGAAATGGCCCTGTAAGCCTATAAAAGCGATTTACAAATCCCGGCAGCGGTCCTTCTCGCGACTGACTGTGATCGATAAGGTGAATGGCGGCAAATCAGATGCCCTCAATACAGGGATCCGACTGTCTGAAAACAAATATGTGGGTTGTATTGATGTGGATTGCCTGCTGTTGCCCGAGGCCTTACTTCATGTTGTAAAAGCCTTTTACCAGCGTTCCGGGAAACGTGTCATCGCCGTCGGAGGGGTTATCAGAATCGCAAATTCCTGTAAAATATCAGGGGGGCAACTGGAGGAAATTCGACTGCCTAAGAACTGGCTGGCCAAGTTTCAATTACTGGAGTACACCCGGTCTTTTCTACTGGGGCGTATGGCCTGGGGAAGGATAGACAGTTTGCTGATCATTTCTGGTGCCTTTGGGTTTTTCGATCGGGAAATCGCCCTTGCCGCAGGGGGATACAATACCAATACCGTAGGAGAGGACATGGAAATTGTTTTCCGGATGCGGCGCTATATGCATGAGCGGAAATTACCTTATACGGTAGAATACATCCCTGATCCCTTGTGCTGGACAGAAGTACCGGAGAGCACAAAGATCTTGATTAACCAACGGGATCGTTGGGCCAGGGGCAACCTGGAAACCCTGTACACGCACAGGGACATGTTCTTCAATCCAAAATTTGGCAGACTGGGGATGCTCAGTTACCCGTACTGGTTCTTTTATGAGTGGCTGGCACCCATACTGGAATTCTTTGGGTTCATATCTATCCTTTTGTTTTACTACCTGGGGATCCTGAACTTGGAATTTTTCCTGGCGATCACCCTTACGATATACACCTTTTCGGTGATGTTCTCCCTGTACGCCATATTGTGGGAGGTCTTTACGTATAACCAATACAACAGGATCAGGGATCTGGTCCTGCTCGTTATCTGTGCCCTGATAGAACCTTTCTTCTTTCACCCTATCGTGGTCTGGTCCGCTGTCAGGGGCAATTACAAAAAGCTGTTTAAAATCAACTCGGGCTGGGGGTCTCAGGTCCGAAAAGGATTCGCAAAAGCCTGACGCATGCAAACAGTAGGTGCTAACATAGCGAACAGAGAACGGCATGGCCTGAAGGATTATATCCGTCTGGCAATAGCCTTCTACCTCACCCTGGCCTTGCTTTCCCTATACCAGAATATTCGACTATTCAGCGAGGGGGTACTTGACACTGTTTTTTCAAAAAGCCTGTTGTTGTCATTTGTAAATCATGCAGGTTATGCCGCGCTGGTTGCACTAGTTGGGGCCTTTGTTTTTAACTTGTTGGAATCAAAAAAAGCAGGTACGGGTTTTAAGGGAATGCGTTTACTTTTTTGGTTCCTGTTGGTTGTAG
>NZ_CEYNTP010000032.1:15412-16713 GCF_982873095.1 Lentiprolixibacter sp.
GAATATTACCTGCAGTATTATGAAATATTGGGAGCCGGTTTTTGGAGCCGGTATTTTGCCCTTACCACATTTGGAAAATTCGTATTACTTTTCCTGGCCTATGGCATTGCCTGTGCTATATGGCTTCATGTGTTTTATCGGCTTACCTCTTCGGTGTACAGGGTCATTAGTAAAATGTACCCCTTTACGATCATCCTGCTGAGCCTGTTTCTGGCCACTCTTGTTACAAACAAGAAGCCTGTTAATGAAAACAAGACCCAGCACGTAGTACAGGCCATTGCAGATGAAGTGTTTACCTTTAACGCTTATGAAGGGGAACCTGAATATCCCCTGATGCGCCCATTTGAAACCGATGATCAGCTCAGCCGCTATTTTGAGCTGAATGACAAGAAACCCAACCTGGTATTCATTGTGGTAGACGGACTGGGCTCAGGTTTTGTGGGAGAGAAGGGATTATATCAGGAATTTGCACCTTTTATTAACTCTCTTGCACACAGCTCGCTGTACTGGGAAAATCATCTCAGTAACACAGGGGTAAATTATGCGGCCCTGCCTACAATCATGGGCTCGCTTCCTTTTGGGGAATACGGCTTTACCAACCTGGAATCTCCAGTTAACCGGCAAACACTTTTCGGAATATTGAAGAAAAACGGTTATCAGACCGCATTTTACTACGGCGGGAACAGTGCCTTAAACCAGCTGGACCGCTTCCTTTTTGAGGAACATGTGGACCTGGTAATGGACCAGAAGAGCTTTGGGGAAAGTTATAGAAGACAGGATAAAGACCGTGCCGGGATATCCCTGGGTTACCCGGATAAAGAACTGTACCGCAACTGGGCGCTTGGTCATCTGGCTGACAACAAACCAAAGCTGGAGGTATTCCTGACCCTGAGCTCACAAAGTCCCTTTCTCATTCCGGATGCGGAACAGTATAAGAAAAGGGTAGAAGACATCCTGAAAAAAGAAAGCTTCCCTTCTCACATAGCTAAAAGAATCAAGCGTAATAAGGCCTTATTTGCCAGTATGTTGTATACGGATGAAGCCCTCAAATCTTTAATTCGAAAGTATCGCACGCTCCCGGACTATCACAATACTATTTTTATTATTACGGGAAGCCACAGTGCAACCGAGCTACCCGGCGCGGATGATTTGCATCGCTATCAGGTGCCGTTATTCATGTACAGCCCAATGGTAAAGAAACCGGTGCGGATGAATAAAATGGTGTCTCATGCAGATATCACTCCCTCCCTTTTACAACTAATGCACAACAATTTCGGCATACAGCTGCCCGATAAAATAGC
>NZ_CEYNTP010000033.1:0-9235 GCF_982873095.1 Lentiprolixibacter sp.
AAAGAGCCATACCATACATCTCGGGGAAATCAAAGATGGGGATCGGGTACTTGACCAGGTCCTGGTTTCCCTGTTCAGAGGACCAAACTCTTATACGGGGGAAAACGTGGTGGAAATATCCTGTCATGGATCACCTTATATACAGGAACAGATCATCCAATTGTTTCTGCGAAAAGGATGTCGCATGGCCAAAGCAGGAGAATTTACCCTGCGGGCCTTCCTGAATGGAAAATTGGATTTGAGTCAGGCCGAAGCCGTGGCAGACATCATTGCAACTGACAGTGCAGCTTCCCATAAAATTGCCATGGAGCAAATGCGGGGCGGGTTTAGTTCTGAAATTCAGCAATTGCGTACTGAGCTTCTGAACTTCGCTTCCCTGATAGAACTTGAGCTGGACTTTTCCGAAGAGGATGTTGAATTTGCTGACCGGGAGGCTTTTATTGGACTGTTAGGGCGGATAGCATCCACTCTAAAAAGGCTTATCGAATCCTTTGCACTTGGGAATGTGATCAAGAACGGGATTCCCATAGCTATCGTAGGGAAGCCCAATGTTGGGAAATCCACCCTGCTCAATGCACTGCTCAACGAGGAACGGGCCATTGTATCCGAAATTGCTGGTACTACAAGGGATACAGTTGAGGACGAGATCAATATTGGGGGGATCCGTTTCCGTTTTATAGACACGGCCGGGATAAGGGACACAGGCGACCAGATTGAAAAAATAGGAATACAACGGACCTTTGAAAACATTGAAAAGGCAAGGGTAGTATTATTTCTTTTCGACGCAGAAGAACTCACCCATCTGGAACAACTCCTGCAAGACATTGCTAAAGTCCGGGAGAAGGGACCTGAAAAGCCGGTTCTCCTCCTGGCCAATAAGGTAGATAGAATCAAAAGCATAAACTATCAGCAGACATTAGATGATCTTTCTAAATCTACAGATCTGGAAGTGTTACCCTTATCGGCACTGGAGCATACTGGTCTGGAGCATTTACGCGAGACGCTGTTAAACCTGGTCAACACAGGTGCCTTGCAGAAGGATGAAACCATTGTGACCAATGCCCGCCATTACGACGCCCTTAAAAAAGCCCTCGAAGAAATTCAAAAAGTTCAGGAGGGTATTGAAGCTGAGCTATCCAGTGACCTGCTCGCCATAGATATTCGTCAGGCCTTGTATCATCTCGGCGAGATCACAGGAGAGATCAGCTCTGATGAACTATTGGGAAATATTTTTGCTAACTTTTGTATTGGGAAATAACTACTTTTTTTATTGGCTTATACCATTTCGTCGAATATCTCGTTCTGCAGGTAGGGTATAATGACCTTAAGTTGTTATACG
Organism: Lentiprolixibacter sp.; assembly: GCF_982873095.1. Classification (NCBI taxonomy): domain Bacteria; kingdom Pseudomonadati; phylum Bacteroidota; class Flavobacteriia; order Flavobacteriales; family Flavobacteriaceae; genus Lentiprolixibacter; species Lentiprolixibacter sp. The sequence goes on from NZ_CEYNTP010000033.1 coordinate 1,340, forward strand.
CGCGAACTACAAAATCTAAATGCTATGTTTAAAATTAAAATGAAAGCCAGCCACCTGCTTGCTGCCCTTGTTGTTTCTTTTCTAATTTTTAGCTGTTCTAATGATGAAACGGATGGTATGGGCACCCTGAAATTGAGTGCCAAAGCCAGCGTTAACAATGGTGCAGGGAAAGGAATCACTTCGAGCAGCAAAAGTGTGAACACTGATGTATTTGTGAGTGATTTCCGGATCAATATCCGCGAATTTGAACTGGAAGTGGATGAATCAGAATTTGAAGTTGAATTCGAAAGCGAATCCGAATCCGGAGAAGTTGAGTTTGAGATCGAATGGGATGATGATGGTTATTTTGATTACGAGGACGAATTTGAGCTGGAAGGCCCTTTTGAACTGGATTTACTGGCTGGGGAAATCTCATTTCTGACGGTAGACCTCCCAAACAGCACCTTTGAAGAACTGGAGTTTAAGTTCGCAAGGGGTACGGACACCAACAGCGACCTCTTTGGAAAATCTGTTTTAATACAGGGAACCGTTAATGATATTCCTTTTGTTTTCTGGAACGACTTTGAAGATGAAGTAGAAGTAGATTTCGAAGACAAGACCATTGATATCCGTATTAAAGACAATACGGAAGGCATTACGATTGAATTTGATTTGTCATTGATCTTTGATGTGGTATCAGGAGTAGACTTGTCACAGGCCACAGATGGCAATGAAGATGGCACCATCGAAATCAGTCCAACAGACGAAGACGGAAACAATGCCCTGGCAGAAGAAATCCGTGAGCGTATCAAAACTGTTATTGACCTTTTGGACGACTAACCCCATTCCAACGATAAAGAAAAGGCTTTCTGTGGGATCACAGAAAGCCTTTTTTTATTGCCCTATCCTGTATCTTATCTGACTTTCTCCTGCTCTCCTGCACAACTTCCATCTCCCTTCCCTATTGTTAATAACTTTTTTAATAACTCATTTTATTGGCCCTTCCACGTTTTTCCTGGTGATTTAATTTTATATATGATTTTTTAATCATTTTTTCACTTTTATGTATTGTTATGATTTCGACGTGGTATTACAGGAAGTACCCGGTGAGATAAGTCTTTGTTTTAGTATTTCAGGCTGCCCCCTACAATGCAGGGGTTGCCACTCCCCTTTTCTATGGAAAAAACACCAGGGCCAAAAGTTCACATTTGATGCCTATAAGCAGCTCTTAACTCAGTACTGGGGCTTTGCCACCTGCGTGCTTTTTATGGGAGGGGAATGGCATGCTGATGAGCTGATAGACCGACTAAAATGGGCAAAAAAAATGGGGTACAAGACCTGCCTCTACACGGGAGAAACAGAAGTTAAAGCTGAAATTTTAGAACATTTAACCTATATAAAAACTGGTCCCTGGATACAGGAATTAGGAGGTTTAGGCAGCCCTTCCACCAATCAGATCTTTAAGAACGTTAAAACCAACTCAGTACTCAATCATTTATTCATTCCTAAATAAATCTTCAAATGACCCGACTCACTCAGGAACAAATTGACAAAAAAATCTCATTTATAAACCGTTACCTGCAATCCAGAAATGCAGCTGACGGATCCAAAGTAGACTCCAATGCCAATGTTACTTCAAAAAATATCGCCACAATGGAGGCGGAATTAAATAAGGACTTTAACATACAAGTGAATCGGGCACTGGTCAGTCAGAAAATAGCCAGCCTTTTTGGGGAAGAGCTTGCTGAGGAATATATTCGGCAAATTGAGTCGCATGAAATTTATGTACATGACGAAACCTCCCTTAAACCCTATTGTGCCTCCATCAGCATGTATCCGTTCTTACTGGATGGCCTTACCAAATTGGGGGGTGAAAGCCGTGCTCCAAAACATTTGGAAAGTTTTTGTGGAGAGTTTGTCAACCTGGTTTTTGCCGTAAGCTCGCAATTTGCCGGTGCCCTGGCTACCGTTGAGTTCCTGATGTACTTTGACCATTTTGCAGCCAAAGACTATGGTGAAAATTACCTGAACACCCATAAAGCACTCATTGAAAACCACCTTCAGCATGTAGTCTATGCTATCAACCAGCCTGCTGCTGCACGGGGTTATCAATCGGTTTTCTGGAACATTTCCATTTATGACAAACCCTATTTTGAAAATATGTTTGGGGATTTTGTCTTTCCGGACATGAGCAAACCTGAATGGGAGCGAATTAATAGACTACAAGCCTTCTTTATGCACTGGTTTAATGAAGAGCGCACCAAGGCTGTACTTACCTTCCCGGTAGTAACGGCCGCCATGCTGACTAAAGACGGGGTTCCTCAGGATCCCGTCTTTACTGATCTCTGTGCCAAAGAACTCGGCGAAGGCAATTCCTTTTTTATCTACCAGTCAGAGAATGCCGATAGCCTGGCCTCTTGTTGCCGGCTTCGCAACGAGATCAACGACAACACCTTTAGCTACTCCCTTGGAGCCGGTGGGGTAGCCACCGGATCAATAAATGTGATCACAATGAACATGAACCGCCTGGTTCAGCAAGGGGCGGATATCGTTTCAGAAGTACAGAAAATCCATAAATACCAGGTGGCTTTCCGTAAGCTCATGGATGAATATAATAGTTGTGGCATGCTGCCTGTGTATCAGGCCGGTTTAATCTCCCTGGATAAACAGTTTCTCACCATTGGTGTCAATGGCATGGTAGAAGCCGCTGAAAGCCAGGGTATCTCAGTGGGAAATAATTTTGCCTATAAAGAATTTGTAAATCGTCAATTAAAATCCATTTACGAGGAAAACAGGTCCGCCAAAGAGAAGTACGGGTATATGTTCAACACAGAATTTGTCCCGGCAGAAAACCTGGGAGTTAAGAATGCTAAATGGGACCGTGAGGATGGCCTTTTTGTTCCCAGGGATTGTTACAATTCCTATTTCTTCGTCGTGGAGGATGAAAAGACCAACACCCTGGACAAGATGATACTGCATGGAAAGGAGATCATAAAATACCTCGATGGGGGTTCTGCCTTGCACCTGAACCTGGAAGAGGCACCCAACAAGGACGGTTTCATCAAATTGATCCATGCCACAGCAAGGGCCGGGTGCAATTACTTCTGCTTTAATATCAAAATTACCTTGTGCAACGATTGCGGGCACATTGACAAGCGCACCCAGTATAGTTGTAGCAACTGTTCTTCTAAGAATGTTGACCATGCCACGAGGGTTATAGGTTACCTGAAGCGGGTTAGTAACTTTAGTTCAGGAAGGCAAAAAGAACACAGCCTCAGGCACTATCACCTATATGACAAAGCAGGTGAAGGCAGTATTCCACTTGAAGGTGAAAAGGTAGTTCATTTACTCTGTTGAATGTATTTAAAGCACTATTCCAAGAGCCCTTTAAGAGAAATAATCCGGCCATTTTCTTTTATTTCCTGAGCAAGGGAATCCATGGTTTTTTGCCGGAAATCATCCAAAAGCGCTTCTTTAAAAGGAGATACTATGTGATGTACCGGACAGGGGTTGGCGTCATCACACTTGGAAAGCCCAAGAAAACAATCATCGAAGCGATGAGGGCCGTCAATGGCCGCTATGATATCCCAAACCGAATTCTTCCTGTTGGATGCATCAAGGAAAAAACCACCTCCGGGTCCTTTTGTAGAGGAAATTAGTCTGTCCGCAGCAAGTTTACGCAGCAACTGGGCAAGGTACGGCTGAGGGACTTCCAATTCCTGGGCAATTTTCTTTACCCCTAGTTTGGTTGATTCATCACTGTTCAATGCGAGGTATATTACCCCCCTGATGGCATATTTGCAAGCATTGGACAGCATTTGATTATCGGTTAGGATGCTAAAGATAGGAAAAAGGTTATTTGCTATCCCGCCTCAATTATCCTCCGGTTTTTATTTACTAAAACTTCAGCTTTTCATCCTTATCCCATAGTCCCCAATAGGCACCAACATCCCCTTCTGCGCCTACCTTCCAGGACTCGTCAAAAGAAGAGAAATAGAATATCTCAATATCGTCTTCCTGTGCCCATTTCTGCATGTTCATGAAATACTTAAGATAATTTTCATAGGAGGGATAAGCTCCTTCCAGGTTACTGCCCTGACTGGGCCAGCCCGTTTCTGAAACGATCACCTTCTTTCCATTTCCTGCCCGAAGTGCCCTCTGGTACATGTCTTTGATGTAAAGTAAGGAATAGTCCATGTCGCAGCCTTCCCAGAAGGGATAGCAGTTGGCGAGGATCACATCACAGGCCTCTGCGATCCTGGGACGTTCCGCAAACTCATAGTAAGCATCTACATATGCCACGGGAACGTCAACCGTAATGCCCTCCTTTACCTGCTTAATAAATTCAAGTAATTCATCCTCATTGAGATCACCACGCAGCATTACCTCATTCCCAACAGCAGCAATGTCTACATATCCCTGATTGGTAACTTCGATCAGGTTGGCGATCTCCTGTGCGTTGATCTCCGGGTCATCCCCCAACCAGGCACCCACCATGGTCTTGATGCCATATTCCCGTGCTATTCGGGGAATTTCTTCATTCCCTTCCGTACAGGAGAAGGAACGGATCCATTGGGTATAGGGAGCGATGATCTCCATACGCCTGCGGATCTGGGCTTCTGTAATCTGATCCCCCGGGTTTTGTCCTTCTTCATAAGGACTAAAACACAAGCCGTGCATTCCCTCTTCAAGGATCTCCCTGGCAAGTTTCTGCAAATCCTTTTTGGACATTCCGGCGTAGTCCACTGCCGCGAGCGCCAAACGTTTTTCTTTTCTTATATAGGTCATCTGTTATCCTTTTAGTTTCTTATAACATTTAATTTATCTTCTTATAACTCACCTCTGCGTTCTACCAACAATCTCTTGATTTCTCTGGCACGTTCTTCATTGAGGCTGTATTTCCACATGATAAGTATAGCTATTCCAGCAGTCACCGCAGGAATAACAATGTCTGCTATTCTCAGATTGGTCATCGTTTCAAGGCTCTGGGTTTCGGCATCAGAAATAAAGCCAACCATTTTCAATACCAAACCGCCTAATACCAGGGCAATGGCTTGTCCAAGTTTTACCATCCACCAATATATGGCGCCAAAAGTACCTTCCTTACGTGGCATACCGTTTTCCAGCTCGTCCAAATCACAGACATCGGCGGTCATACTCATCATCAGGGTAAACAGGCCTCCTAGACCAAAGGCAATTAGCGGAATAGGAATGAAGATCAGCCAGGGAGCGCCCTGACTCGTGTCTATACTGAACCAGGTCATCCCCAGGTTTTCCAAATAAGGGTTGAGCCATTCAAACAAGGAACCAACCCCACTATTCAAGGCACTACCCACCGAGGTCTCGTTGAAACGACTGTTCAGGTCGTTATCGAATCCCCACCATTTCAGGCAGTAGCCAATAATGGAAAGTACGGTAGAAATGATAAACGCTTTCCGCTTTCCCCATTTGTTGGACATCCAGGAAATAATGGGAATGACCACAAAAGCTGTAAGTAAAGCTGTCATGGTGGAGAACCAGGCCGGCCAGGTCCCTGCCATTCCATAATCCCCGTTAAACATGTAGAAAACGATAATATAAACACTGAAGGCCGCTACCATTTGGAAACCGTTAAATACCAGGAAGGTAGCCCCGCAAAGCTTCATAAAAGGCTTGTTTTTTGATACCTGAACGATGCCTTTAAAAAGGTCCTTCAAGTTAGAGGCGAGTGATTTAAAGGAGATTTCTTTTCTGTTTTCCATCTGGGAAGAATCGATCCCTTTGCAAAATAGTGCCGGCAAAACCCCCAGGACAATACAAACACCTGCGACTATTGTAGACAGCCGTCTTACCCCCACAGCCTGGTCGGAAAAAATATCCGGGTCTGCAATGATCACCCAGAACCAGGGAACAATCATCCAGGCAATTTGCCCCATCGTATTGGCAAAGGCCATCAGCCGTGTCCGCTCGTTATAGTCTGAGGTCATTTCATAACCCAGTCCCACCAAAGGGGTAGCGTACATGGTATTGCCGATCAGGAAAATCAAGGAAAGGATCAAGAAATACCAGAAATTATACGTTTGTCCGTTTTCCGCATCCAATTGCCAAAGCGCTGCAAACAATAACCCGCTGGCAATGGCCCCAATAAAAATATAAGGTCTCCTTCTCCCCCACTTGGATTTCGTGTTGTCTGAGATGAAACCCATAATAGGGTCCGTAATGGCATCAAATATCCGGGGCAATCCCCCCAGTAATCCTGCCAAAAAGGGATCCATGCCAAAAGCCGTGAGCAAGAAGAACATAAAAAAGCTCAATGCTCCTGGTAGCATGTTAAGAACAAAATGCCCGGCGCCGAAGGCAGCCTTCTGGGTAATCGGCACTTTATCTTTAGCAGCGGTTTTGTAAGTCGACATAATCTTAAGTATTAGTTAGTTGTTCTGTTTATCTCTGTACCTGGAATGATCAGGGTTTGTATGGCCTTTTCGCTTATTTGCATCGGGGCAGCTTTTAATTCGTTCAGGGAAAGTACAAATTGTCTGGCTTCTTCGCCTTGATTTAAGATTACAATGGCTATTGAACCATCTGGATTCTGGGCGGCCGTAACCATAAGGGCATCATCACCACTCTCAAACCCAATTCGTTTGGCCCCCGGACGGATATAGCGACTAAAATGGCCTAGCGTGTAGTAAAGGGGAGTAAAATATACCTCATCCTCTTCAGGATCAACAATTACGGGGGCTACACACCAGTTTTTAAACCAGTTGGGCCCTCCCTGCCGGTCCAGCACCATGTTCCAGTCGATCCAGCCATCCACCCAGTTATTCATACAGCCAATGATATCACGTGCATATCTGTATACCGGCACATACTTGGGATGCAAATGTTTGTCCTTTTCAGGGGCCCAATCCCAACCCCAATCGGTGGCTTCCTTAGACCAGTACCAGGCATCGTCCTGCCATTTAGGTACCTCAGCATCTACGCAGGCCTCTGATTGGATGATGTGCTTGTCCGGGGCAATTTCATGGGCCGCCTGAAGATTCTCAGGAAACCAGTCGAATGTACTGGCATACCAATGCACAGCAGTTCCGTCAAAATATTTCCTGGAGACTTCATCCTGAAACATGGTCTCCACCCACTCTTTTAATTCCTCGCCACGGTTCTGGTCATAGCCCAACAGTTTTACCTGATGCCCGTCGGCCTCCAGGCGCGGTCCTAGGTGATTTTTTACAAAATCGGTCATTTCCTGAGGGGTAAAATGCATGCTTTCCCAGTTGTTGTCGTTCCCCAGCGGCTCGTTTTCAACGGTAACCCCCCAGATATCAATTCCCTCGGCCTTGTACGCCTCGATATATTTTGAAAAGAACAGCGCCCAGGTGTCGTAATACTCCGGAAGGAGCTTACCTCCTCTCCAGTCCTTATTGTCCTTCATCCAGGGTGGCGCCGTCCATGGAGAAGCCAAGATTTTAAACCCTTCTTCTGACACGGCCATCGCATCTTTGATCATGGGGATGATGTCGTCCTGATCTTCTGATATCGAGAAACTGTTCAGCTCCAGGTCTCCTTCCTCCGGCGCATAGGAATAATTGCTCAGGGAAAAATCACAGGAGTTCATATGGGTGCGGGTCAGAGAATACCGCGCTCCATCAGTTCCAAAATAGGCCTCAATAATCATCTTGCGGTTCGCCGTACTTAGATGGTTGAGCAAATAAGCCGATGCTTCCGTAAACGAGCCCCCAAAACCGGTTATGGTCTGGAATTTCTCATTTGGCAGCAGCTTTATTTCAACCGCATTTGTGGCATCTACCTCTTCTGTAATGGGTTGCATTTTATTTCCCGCCGCAGAAGTTTCGTAGGCTTCAACGGATAGTCTGTTCTGGGTGGTACATGCTCCTAGCATTACGGTCGTTATCAGTATTAAATTAAAATTGCTTTTCATTT
>NZ_CEYNTP010000033.1:9245-16583 GCF_982873095.1 Lentiprolixibacter sp.
AATGTGCAGCGGCCTTTTCCCGTTTGGTCGGGGGCACGAGCACGTGATTCATCAGGGCTTGCTTATCTCCTCCATAGGTTTTGGTAATGGGGTTGCCATTCCGGGTTAGTCCTTCAAAAACCCCGTTGTCAACCATTTCCCACAAGGGGTATTTCGCTCTGCCGTCAATAGTGAACAAACCAAAATGGTTCTCGGACCCTCTTCTATTCTGGGCATCTTTCCACCTTTCATTAAAGGCTTCAAAATAGAAACAGGAAATACCGGCAGCATTCGTCCATTCGCGCATATGTTTGTGATACAGGGCTTGCTTATATTCATCAGTGGCCTTAGATCCATTTGGGCCATAATAGCCACTGGAAACGCTTGCCCAACCGGTTTCTCCAATATGGATAGGTTTCTCCACACCGAGGCTTTTTACATAATTGGACACGGAGTCATATTTGGATATAGCCATTTCTTTCGCCCGTAACATAGCAGCATCGATCTTTTCAATATCAGATAGTGGTTCTTCATCTTCCGGCACCAGCCAAAATTCAGGAACATAGTGGGAGTAGTGATAAGGATAGGTGTGCATAGAAATGTAATCCACAGCGTTTACCAACCTTTCCAGGTCTTCGGTGTGATACATAGGGTCTCCCCCTCCCCATGATGCAAAATCATCCGAACTGGTAATCCATAATTCCTTGGGCAACTTGCCTGACTTTTTAAGGTCCTGTAGCCGATTTACCCACTTCAGGATAACTTTGGGCTGCACATAGTAGCTCTCGGCCCACTTTACCATGGCTTCATTTCCTACAGCAAGGATTTTTACGATATCCGGGTACTCATTGGCAAGGGCAACAGCCCTGTTAATTTCCCCTTCATTTTGCTCACTTTCAAGGTTGTGGTCAGGGGCCTGATCAGTCCAGGCATTTTTACAATCGATCCAGGCGCCAAGCATCACGTACATTTCAAAGTCCGGGTCTTCTTCCTTCATCTCCCGTATGGCTTTGAGCAGGTTAGACGCTTGTGGCAATTGCACATTATAGGTGCGGAGGATCTTGATCCCCATAGCAGCCAATATCCGCATATCCTCTTTTAATTCGTCCAGTGTAGGCTGGATTTCGCGAGTTGCTTCCCTGTAGCCCCCGTAGGATATGGCCAAATACTCAGGATTACCTAAAATGTCTTTAGCTGTCACTTCTTTGTTCGTTTGGTTTTCTGTTTCTGCTTTCTGCGCACTCTGATCCTTACAGGCATACTGAGTAATTAGCAAGAGGACAAAAATCAGTGTTTTTAATACTCCTTTCATATCGGTGTCCTTTAAAATCGTTTTCGGCTCCAGGCCTGTGGATGTCTTTAAATAACATATTTTACATCTCGTTTGGCGGATATTTTAATCCGTATCCTAAGGGAAACAAAGGTTCTATAGCATTGTCCCAGAAATTCGGGCCGTATTTATGATCATAATCTGCAAGCGACTTCGGCCATGAGTGCGGGAGTTTGCCGTTGAAGTTATGCTCTCCGAAGAGCACTTCGGCTATCCCATCTCCTTCGGACCCTGGTAGCCAGGCGGCAATGAAGGCATCCGCCATCTTTATTTCTGCGCTGGTTACCAAGGGCCGGCCAGATATCAACACTACTACTACACGGACCCCGGCATTCGTATATCTTGCGATATATTCCCGGTGTTTTTCTGTCAGCGTAAGCTGACAATCGCTAACCTCATGCCCCACATCTCCAAAAAATTCTGCATAGGGTTGTTCCCCTACACATATAATCGCCACATCGGCGTCTTCATGAATTTCATCGGCATGGGGGGTATACACAACTTCACCCTCTGACAGCCTTTGTATCCCTTCAAGAATGGTAGTTGCCCCTTCATAGTTTTCGATGGTGCCTTGCCAGTCGATCGTCCATCCTCCGGATTGCAGACCGGAATTATTCGCATGCTCCCCAATAACTACGATTTTGGAACAACTGCTATCTAGTGGCAGCACCTTATTCTCATTTTTAAGCAAGACAAGGGACTCCCTAACTGCCTGTCTCGCTATTTCCCTGTGTGCCGGACACCCAATACTGCTCACGAGACTGGGATCAGGAAATGGATCTTCGAATAGCCCGAGACGCATCTTCTGCCTGAGTATCCGGCTTACTGCATCGTCGATACGTGACATCGGCACGGTGCCAGATTCCACAGCGTCTTTTAAGCCTTCCTGGAAAAGAGCCAAATCACCATCCACTGCCATCACCATATCGATCCCCGCATTAATAATTTCATTTCCACCATACTTGGAATACCCTTTCCAATCCGATACCACAATGCCATCGAAACCCAATGATCCCTTAAGTACTCCGGTAATCATCTCCTTGTGCGCATGCATAGGAATCCCATCCAGAGTATTAAATGAAGTCATTACTGACCCTACGCCATTAGCTATGGCCACTTGATAAGGCGGGAGCAAACGCTCATAAACTTCCTCACGTGTCAGGGACGTTTCCCCACCCTCGACACCATTATCTGCGGCCCCATCACCGATAAAATGCTTGGCAGTGGCCATCACCGAGTAACGTTCCCGATCCCTGCCCTGGTGACCAAGGACAGATGCCTTTGCTAGTTTCTCAGTTAGGGCTGTGCTCTCGGAGAACGCTTCATAGACCCTTCCCCATTTTTCGTTATACGGGATGGCTATACATGGCGCAAACACCCAGTTAAAACCAGTAGCCTGGGCTTCCTTGGTGGTTATAGCCGCTGCTTTTTCTACCAGTTCTGCATTTCCAGAGGCTCCAAATCCAATATTGTGGGGAAAAATTGTAGCTCCGGGATATGAGTTTTGCCCATGTATGGCGTCTACCCCAAATAGCAATGGAATACCCAAGCTGCTGGAGAGCGCTTTCTCCTGCAGGCGCTTGAATTTTTCCTGCCATTCGATAGCAGTAGCTCCAGGCAGGGGCCCTTCGGTATGGATAATGGATCCAATATTCCTGGAAACTATGGCTTCCTCGGGGATCTCAAAATGCCTCACCTGGGTCATTTGCCCGATTTTCTCCGGAAGCGACATCTTCTCCAGAAGCGCTTCAATGCGCTTTTCTATTTGTAAGGTATTTGGAATGTTACTAATCATTTCATTTCACTACTAAAAGGCACTGCCTGAGCTTTTACCGCAGGGCTGATCCTTTAATATGTACCAGGATCTGACTAATCTCGCCGGTCCTTTCAAATACTTTCTTACTGGTTGGGATATCCAATTCAAGTGAGCGGTATTTCGTTATTTCTCCGCTATCCGTCACCACTTCTAATCCTGTTTCCTCGGATAAGCTGTAGACTATGGGTACCTGACAGTACGTAAAACAAATTGAGTCTGCAGGTAATTCCAATTTCTGAGCCTTTTTATTTACATCGAAATATGAAAATGTTTCAGGTTGCTTTAAGAATTCATCCCGTCTCAGCAGGCAGGGATCAAAGATCATTTTGCCTTCATTTACAAAGACGCCCAGTTCCCCGAACCTGCGTAGGATGTCCTCCTTAACCTGGCCGGTCATACCCGGTTGCTGTGCCCCTTTACCCTGAGGGGTATGTGAATAGGGATCCGTTGGGAATGCCCCGTACAATGAGGGTGGTTTGTGTACGCCAATCCCCTCGTTTATTTCATAATAATGTTCCAGGAGGCGGCCTATAATCGTTTCCTCAGCACCTTCCCGGATGGCCTTAATACAAACTTCCATTACGGCAAGTTGCAACTTTGACACCATGTGCCAGTAGATGGATCCCAGTCCCTCGTAGCCAAAAAATGTTCCGGACCTTCCGGTGAAAGCTTTGTGGTTAAAGGCAGCTTCAAACACCTGTAGCACTTTATTTTTTTCTTCGTCTGTAAGGTGCTTTAATCCACTATCTGAAAGATTGTTTAAACCTGCAGCAAGATCGCTGGCGTTTTTAAAGTTACCATTAAAGTGGTGAACTCCATTTATATCTTTTACAATGATTTGATTGTTTCCTGTTTTAATCAATTCGGTTAATAATTCCGATTGGGAAACCGCTTCGGCCGGTATATTATTCCGCTCCGCAAACAGTGGTAAATTTTTGTTCGGATACAGCAAATAGCTGTACTGGTCTTCCCGGAAGAGGGCACTGTTTTTTAGACCATCGAGCAGGGCTAATGCCTCTTCGGATGTCAGGTAGCCAGAACTAAGTGCCGCTACCTGACCTTCCAGCATTTCGCTCAGGTAGGAAATAGAAATGGCATCCTTCCCTTCAACCGTCATAAGATTGTAGGCGTGGTATAGCTGGTCCTCGCGCTTATTCGCTTCAATAGAATGTTCACAATAACGCAGCGCGAGGTCAAGTAAAGTGCGGATTTGCTCTAACGGCATTTGGGTTTTTTCACCCGAAAAGGCATCCTTATAAATTCTTGCCCTAAAATCACTGCCTGCCTGTCCAAGACCATCTAAGATCAACTTTCGGTCTTTGTCACTTACTGCCCCATGGAGCTTGTCTTGATGGTCAGAAAAGGTAGCCTTAACACGTTCAAAAAAATCGGCCACTTCCTGAGATATAGCCACTTCCTCTGTTTCTACATGGACTAGTAGCTCTTTGAAGAAATTAAGGAACCGCCTAAGGTAGTACAAGGTGACCATAGACACCCCATTCCCAACGAGGGCATTGTTGGCATCATTCCATTCGGGGCGCTGGGTATTCATCCATATGCCCCCTTCTGGAATGAAATTGGATAATTTGGAAAGAACGGTGGCCAGGATTTTTTCCATGAAATTCACCCTGTAGATCTCGGAACCCGAGGTGTGAAGCAGCGCTCCATCTGCACCAAGTACCTCGCGCTTCCTTCGGATCTCATGATCCTCCTTTTCATCAAAGTCGATGGTGTCTTTGGGATTTTTGAGCAGTTCACCGTAGTCTTTTATTCTGTAGGGCACGTTAGCATAAACGAAGATGTCCTGCTTAAAATAGCTCTCGAGTTGACCCGGCATATGATTTTCTGCAAATTCCAGGAATTTCAGGAGGTAGATAATCTGGTGGTCCCCCCAATAACCGATATACGACCAGGGATCATCAGGCTCAATCACTTCCCAGTCAAACCCATCTTTGGTTACCCGGTAGGGATTATACCCGTCAAAGGTGCTGGCATTGAGAAATTTATGGATCATACTCTCAATGAATTCCGGATAGGAATGCGCCAGGGCCTCCCAGTTCTGGAAGATGTCCCGCCAATTTCCTTCATAATCCAGGATCTTGGACCCGTCCACTTCGTCCCGTGTATTTATACTAAAGACATTCCAGGGCCTGCTGGGGTCCCCATGCCTTCGGCTAAATTTCAGGGGCATATATTCCAGGCATAAGCGTTTAAAGTCATTATCCTTACTATCGGCTGCTAGCGCTTTGAGCTCAGCAAGAGAAAAGACCTCGGGTAATTTTGCAATGGAATCCACAAATTTTTGATATACCGCGGTGTTGGCCTTTCTCAGGTATTTACGAAAGTCCCATTTTTCGATATTGTAGTTATCGTCAAATATACCCCCCCTCATGATGTTGAAAAGGGTGTTCGAAAAATGGCGCGTATCCCTAAGATGATCACGGGTGAGTTGAAGCCCGTCTGAGGCGGCATTCAATTTAATGAGCCGTTCTGTGCCCAGGTCAATATCTGCATTCACCTGTTCAGCAAGGCCAGCCTCATCCTGTATCGTCCTGGACACTTCCGCTATTGCCGAGTGGTCCTGATTAACATTGGCCACAATCATCCATTCTATCTGTGCTTTCCCTGCCAGGGAAACGTCTTTCTGCAAAAAATACGCCCCTTTCTCTGCCTTGACATCCACCTCTTCCGATACAGACTTGCCCTGTCTGAATGCATCCAGCTGCAAAGATGACAAAAGGTGTATGGGGGTTTCAAGACCCAAGGACCAGGCGATATTCGCCTTTAACGCCTCACTGGGTTCGGCTTTGTCTACAATAATTGCGCTAAGCGCGTAGATACCCAAGCCCGATGCCTTTAGCAGTTCACTTCTCTTATACGCGTCTACCAGGTTACTCTGCCGGTTTTGCAAATCACTGCCTACCCCATAGGGTAAAACATTTTGAATCCCGTCAAGCAGGCGCACTGATTTGGTGTCCGAACCATTATTTATCAAAGATGATTTTCTAACAAACCCATACAAATTGCTTGAGCACCACTCATAACGGTAGCTTAGTCCAAGGTCATGGTTGACCTCTTCGAACATCACCTTATTTCCATAGGTGCTTTTGTAAAGGTTTCGCGTAATATCATAAATACCATAGAGACGTTCTGAAAAGGGTTCCCAAAGCTGGGATGCTCCCTCCCCTTGAACATGGAAGATGGTCTTGCTTCCTGTGATCTCCGTAGATTCCGTAATCTTATCATCCGTGTAATACGGAAATAGGGAATATTGGGCATTTTTCCTTCCTGCGGTAAGTCCTCCGTTACTGGATATGAACATCCAGTGATTGGAATCGCTTACAATACTCATAAAGAAGGGACGTAAGGAATCACTATTCGAGATCATGAAATAATCTTCGTTATTGATCCGGACCTTTTCTAGATGGCTCTTATTTATGTTATCTGTATTTTTCATTTACACACTGCTTAATTGGTGGTTGTTGTATTTTATTCTGGCCTGATCAACAGTTCTTCGACCTGCTCTAATGTTTTCCCTTTGGTTTCAACCACATACCGGTACACAAAGAGTATGGCAATAAACGACAATAAGGCATAAAGGGCAAAGGTCGTTGTTGGGCCTAAATTTGTAAGTTCCCACGGGAAAATCTGGGTCACGGAAAAGCTGACCAGGGAGTTGAAAAAACCCACAACGGAAATGGCTATACCCTTTATTTTACTGGGAAATATTTCCGAGATCAGGGTCCACATCACAGGACCAAGGGAAATGGCGAAAGCCGCTACATAGAGCAGGATAGCTACCAGGACCAGGGTGGCGTTGATGCTAATGAAATTAGTGATCTGATTCCGCTTAAAATCAAGGAATTGACCCTCGTTGAGTTTGTCCTTTACTTCTTCAAACAATTCGGACTGACTATCAAAAGACCGTCCTTCCAGATAGCTCAGGGATTCGCGAATCTCCAGTTGACCCACTTTATCCAGCGAGGTCTTGTCGAAATCATAGGTTGCGTTATTAAAGGCCAGGGTCGCCATAAGTAGGGCGATGGTCATAGCCGACGTGCCGATGAGCAACAGGGGTTTCCGGCCTAGTTTGTCGATCAGCCAGATAGCGACCAGGGTGAAGACCAGGTTGGTCAAACCCACAACTATAGCTTGTAAAAAAGAAGAGTCTGTACTACCCCCTGCCTGTTCAAAAATAGTGGGGGCGTAGTAA
>NZ_CEYNTP010000034.1:0-16552 GCF_982873095.1 Lentiprolixibacter sp.
ACAGCATGAGCATCCTCCCAACCGGACAATCGGGCAATCCCTTAAGCGAGCATTATGAAGATCAGGCGGAGATGTATGTAAATGGGGAATTCAGAAAAATGATGATGAATAAAAAGGAGATACAGCAAGAAGCGAGCGCAGTATTGAAATTCAAACCCGTGAAGCAATAAGATGAGAAATCAAATCGTCTTTTCTCCGGAGAAAGTCAGGGTAAATACCCTATCTTTCGACTAAAACAACCAGCCATCGTGCCCAGATTACATTATCGGTGCCTCTATTTTCTATTGGCGATCCAGCTATCCTTACCCCTGAACCTGAGTTTTGGGCAGGAGGTCTCGGGTGCAGAACAAACGTCCATATTAACGTATTCTGAGGCCTTAGCCACCTTGGAATCGGATTCCGGGTATCAATTTCTCTATTTAGACACCTGGCTGCCGGAAGGAGAGGCACCTGTTATCGAAGGGCTACCCCTTAAAGATGCATTAGAAAGGCTTTTGGAGAACACCACCCTCAACTATTACATCCTGGAAGAAGAAAAGCGGGTATTCCTGCTGCGTAATAGTGTTATCTATGACACCTTGCCGGAAGGGTTTTTTGGTCGGCAAGCTGACAGTATCGCTGCCCAGACAGGCGGAGATGCCCCTCCTAGAACGCTCCAACCTATTTTTTATTCGGAGGATGTTCGGGAGGCACCCCGCCAATATCCGATCGCCCGAATTGGAAAAGCTGATCCCACAGCTACGAGGGGAGAATACCAGCTGAGGGGTACCGTAAGCCGATCAAAGAATGGAGAGCCCATTTCAGACCTGGCCATCCGTAACGCAGAAGGCATGTTGCTTGCCATTACCAATTCAGAGGGCCAGTATTCAATTGATCTTGCTCCCGGATACCACGTCCTGCTGGCATCTGCTTTGGGTATACGGAGAATGCAGCGTGAGGTCTTCCTTTACAATGACGGGGTACTTGATCTTTCTATGGAGGAAGACGTGCAGGAATTGGAGGAAGTGGTTGTGGAAGCAAAAGCCGAACAAAATGTGGTTACTGCAGTAACAGGGGGTGAACAGATTGAGTCCGAAACAGCTAAGAATATCCCTATTGTCCTGGGAGAACGCGACATTTTACAGGTAGCCAAGGCATTGCCCGGTATTTCCTCAGCGGGGGAGGGCGCTACCGGACTGAATGTACGAGGGGGGAAGACCGACCAGAATCTTATTCTGCTGGATGATGCTGTGATCTATAATCCTACCCATTTTTTTGGCATCTTCCAGGCGTTGAACCCCTTTACAACAGAGGGGGTCGATATTTATAAAGGAAGTATCCCCGTAGAATACGGAGGGCGACTCGCATCGGTTTTGGATATCCGTACTAAGAATGGATCTACCAAAGGGGTAAAGGCAGAGGGATCTGTAGGCCCGGTTACGGCCAATCTCGCCCTCGAATTGCCGGTGAAACAAGATACAGCCTCTTTGGTGATCGGCGGGAGGGGAGCCTATGCTGACTGGATCCTTCGCTCCCTGGATGAGGAATCCCTGAGCAACAGTGAAGCGTCCTTTTTTGATGGCATAGTCAAGTATCACCAGCGCCTCGGGGAAAATAGCGAGCTCAAGGCCACTACTTATTTTAGTCGTGATGAATTCAGTATCACCTCAGATTCCCTTTACCATTACAGCAATGCACTGGCTTCATTCCAATGGGATCATTCCTGGAGCCCAAGAACACGGGGAGCGTTATCCGTGGGTTACAGCGATTATCGCTTTGGGATTGAATTTGACAGTGAATCCAACCAGGATTTTGATCTGGATTACACGATCAATGAAACGAAACTCAAGTACAAACTCAGCACAAAGCTGGACGAAAAACATACGCTCACTTACGGGGCAGCAGCAAAACGGTATTCGGTGAATCCCGGGAGTATCGCCCCTTTAAATTCAAGCTCCGATATTGATCGTTTTGAAGTTGAACGGGAGCAAGCCCTGGAAGGCGCACTGTTCGTGGGTGATCTGTTTGAAATCTCAGAAGACTGGCTTCTGGATATCGGAGGCCGCTATGCCTTTTATGCTGCCATGGGCCCAGGTACTCAAAACCAATACGCTCCCGGACAGCCCAAAGGGGAAGCCACCGTTGTGGAAACCACCGAATACGGCTCAGGGGAGTTTATCGAGACCTACGGAGGGCCCGAGTTGCGCTTTGCGGCACGATACATGGTAAAGGAAGATTTTTCGATAAAGGCCAGCTTTAATACGGCCTATCAGTTTATCCATACCTTAACCAATAATACGGTCGCCTCTCCTATCGACACCTGGAAATTATCGGATCGCAACATCAAGCCACAGACGGGATGGCAGGCAGCCCTTGGATTTTACCGGAACCTGGATGAAAATAACATTGAGATCAGTCTGGAAGGGTACTATAAGCAAATGGATAACGTGCTGGATTTTAAAACCGGGGCCGACCTCCTGCTGAATGAAAACATTGAAACAGAAGTACTGCAGGGCGATGGAAAAGCGTATGGAGTTGAATTCCTACTAAAAAAGAACCGGGGCGATCTGAATGGATGGTTGGCCTATACCTATTCCCGTTCCTTTTACCGATTTGATAGTTCCTTCCCGGAAGAACGCATAAATAATGGGGAGTTTTTCCCTTCCAATTTTGACAAGCCGCATGACCTGAGCCTTGTCCTTAACTACAAGTTTACCCGTAGGTATTCTGCCTCTATGAATTTCGTGTATCAGACAGGCAGGCCCGTGACTTATCCTGTAGGCACATTTCGGTTTAACAATGCTGATTTTGTGGTGTTCAGCGATCGCAATGAATTCCGGATTCCCGATTATTACCGCCTGGACCTCGGGATCAATATTGAAGGAAATCACCGGAAAAACAAACTGGCGCATAGTTTCTGGACCATTTCAGTTTACAATGTCCTTGGCCGTAACAATCCGTACTCGGTCTTCTTTGTCACCGGCAATGGGGAAGTAAAAGCATTGCAGAGTTCCATTTTTGCTATACCAGTACCAGCGATTACCTATAATTTTAAGTTCTGATGATCAAACGAATCCTGACATATCTGATTATTTGCACACTGTTGGTCTTCGCTTCCTGCCTGGAAGAACTCGACCTGGAAACCTTTTCGGAAGAAAATTTTGTTCCCAGCCTGGTGGTGGAAGGAACGCTTTCTGACGAACTGAAAGAACAAGTGGTTTATTTGAGCAGAAGTGATGTGCGAATTGACCTGGAGACGGATACCATCTACAATCCGTTCCTACCCCTTGGGCTTGGTCCCAGGGACTCGGTGAAGGTAGAGCCGAATGCCCGGGTGCGTGTCCTGGTTAATGGCACAACCACTATAACTTTCCCAGAAACAGACCCCGGGGTGTATGTTTCCGAGGTCCCATTTGCGGCGGAGGAAAATACAAGTTATGAATTGCTGATCGAGACCTCCGGTGGTGCTGCCTATCGCTCGGATCCACAGGTGCTGGTTGGTAAAGCAGAGCTTACCAATGTCTATGCAGAGCGGATGACCAATGAGTTTGGAATTGAAGGTATTGGCATATATATCGATGGGCGTGCCCTGGATGGCACCGCCGAAAATTACCGCTATACCTATGATGAAACGTACAAAATCATTGCCCCGGCATGGGATGATGAAGAATTCAGGTTGACCAATTACGATCCCTGTGCAGAACCCGTAACCTATACGCTGGAGATCGTACCCCGCGAAGTCCAGAACCAGGTCTGCTACAACACGGTGCCATCTCGATCCATTATCCAAAATAATACCGCCGGGAATACTACGGAAGTGGTTTCCCGTTTTCAGGTCCGCTTTATTAGCAGGGATGATTTTATCATCACACATCGCTACAGCATTGAGGTACAGCAATGGGTACAGTCTCCCAATGCTTATTCCTACTACAATGCCCTGGACGCTTTTTCACGTTCGGGTTCTATCTTTTCACAGGTGCAACCAGGAACGCTTCGCGCCAATATTGTAAGGGAGGATGACCCGGAAGAACTTGTGCTGGGTCAGTTCGAGGTAGCTTCCGTTACCCGGAGTCGCCTGTTTTTTAATTATGACGATTTCTTCCCGGGGGAGGATTTACCACCCTATCCTGTGAATTGCG
Source organism: Lentiprolixibacter sp. (assembly GCF_982873095.1). Taxonomy (NCBI): domain Bacteria; kingdom Pseudomonadati; phylum Bacteroidota; class Flavobacteriia; order Flavobacteriales; family Flavobacteriaceae; genus Lentiprolixibacter; species Lentiprolixibacter sp. The sequence goes on from NZ_CEYNTP010000034.1 coordinate 4,119, forward strand.
ACCCGCATTCCTCCTTTGAATCCCATCCATCATATTGTGCATCCGGACCAGTAGCTAATACTTGCCCGCAATCCATAATTGAACGTGTTAACGCGGGGACTATCAGTTATGTAGGTCCTAATTCTCTTGGCATTGGCACCTGCCCCGGACCCCATGTATATGTAGCCCGGCCGTGTGGGGACTGTACGTTGTTGGGCAGCAATGAAGCACCGGAATTTTGGATAGAATAAAGACATAAGAATGAAAAGAGTAGGCTTTATCCTTGTTGTTTTTCTAGCTGCAGTGCAGCTACGGGCCCAGTATGTGGTTCAGAGTCCTGCAGAACTTGCACAATTAAGGGAATTGCCACAGGAATTGATCTATGTGAATCATACCGGGCCATTGGTATTTACCGGGGAATACCTCTATTACGGTGTCCATTGTTTCAATGTGCAAACCCGCCGCACCAGTACGATCAGCAAGGTGGCCTATGTAGCCCTGATCGATCAGGAAGGGAATACCAGATTTGAGCACAAACTGCGCGTGGCCCAGGGGAAAAGCTATGGGGAATATTTCATCCCCACCACATTGGAAACCGGAACCTACAAGTTGGTGGCCTATACCCAATGGATGAAAAACAGCGGCGTATCCCAATTCTTCCAGGATGATATCGCCGTGATCAACCCCTACAGGACAACCACCCCTCAAGCAAGAGAGGCCGTGGAATCCCGAATTACAGAAGGACCTGTAAATGCCGATTCGAGTATAGTGGGCATACAGCTATCTAAAAAACGGTTGCAACCCCGGGAAAAAGGTAGTATCCAGCTACGCAATTACAAAGGGGCACTGGGTAAGGGCACCTATTCGGTCTGGGTGAAACGCAAAGAAGGGATCCCTTTTGGCAGGGCCAAAACGGCGACAGCTTTTGTTGAGAAATACACGATGGCAGACCAACGTATTCAGCAAAAGGTAGGGGATAGTCTTTTCCTTCCTGAACAGCGGGGCGAATTGGTGTATGGTAGCGTGAAGGATACGATGGGAAATGCTAAACCGGGGGAATTAGTGTACCTGTCTTTCCCCGGAAAAGAGTTTCTCTTAAAATTTGCCACCTCTGATACTAGTGGCAACTTCTATACCTACGTAAAGGAGGCCTACAAGGACAACCGCGTCATCTTACAGTCCAGGAATAGAGAAACGCCCCTAACCCTTGAGGTGGGAAAAAGCACACAACCGGATTACAGCGCACTTACCTTTTCTTCATTGTCAGTACGACCTGAATGGCGGGAAGCTATTGTTACCAGGAGCGTGAGGAACCAGATTGAAAACCAGTTTTTCGAAGCAAAACCAGACTCTGTTCTTCTTGAAGATCCGAGAGATCCGTTTGACGGGGGGCTCCCGGAAACTATATTGCTTGACGAGTACACCCGTTTTCCGACTTTTGAGGAAACCCTGGTGGAACTACTGTCCAAGGCAGGCTACCGCTCTGGTCCCAATGGCAGTTCCTATATCAGGATCGCCCAGGATTTTGAAACCTTTGATGAACCGTACAACAATGATCCGGCACTGGTACTGATAGACGGGGTAATGATCCGCGATCATGCCACCATCAAGGACTTTGATGCCCGGCGCATCGAGAAAATAGAAATGATACGAGATCAGTTTCAAATTGCAGATGATTCCTACCAGGGTATGATGGTCATTTCTACTCTTGAGGGAGATTTCCTGGATACTTACCAGCGGAAAAACAGTACCGTTGCCACCTTGCAAAAAGCCCGCCCGGAAAAGAATTATTTTATACAGGAGTATGCGCAGGATAGAAAGCCACGGCTGCCGGATTACAGGCAGATATTGCTTTGGGAGCCCCACCTTTCCCTGGATAATGAAACCATTGAGCTGGACTTTTATTCCTCAGATATCCCGGGCACCTATGAAGTGTTTCTCGAAGGATTTACGGAATACGGTAAGCCCATTTCAGCCCGTCTTGAGCTGCAGGTGATGGCTCCTGATCAACCCTGATTTACCCCTTGTATCCTGCACGGTTCTTTCCGATCCGGACACTAGGTTTGTCCTATGCTTACAAAGGTGTTCGGCAGCGCCGTTTTTGGTGTTGAAGCCATAACAATTACCGTTGAAGTCAATGTTGATACCGGGATTGGCTATCATCTGGTTGGTCTTCCGGATAATGCCATCAAGGAAAGCAATTACCGCATTGCTGCCGCCTTACTCAATAACGGCTATAAGATCCCGGGTAAGAAGATCACTATTAATATGGCCCCTGCCGATCTTCGTAAAGAAGGGGCAGCCTACGATCTTGCCCTGGCCATTGGGATCCTGGTAGCTTCCGGGCAGTTATCCCCGGAACACCCCCTGCATTCATGCATGATTATGGGAGAACTATCCCTGGATGGCAGCCTACAGCCCATTAAAGGTGCGTTACCAATAGCGCTTAATGCCAAGGAGGATGGATTCAAGCGTTTGATCCTGCCCGCAGCAAATGCCCAGGAAGCAGCCATTGTTAAGGACCTGGAAGTATACGGGGTGGATACCCTACTAGATGTGATTTCTTTTTTGGCAGGTAAATCATCACTATACAGGGAGGCCGTGGATATCCAGAAGACCTTTTACCAACGGCAGGAATACCAGGAATTTGACTTTTCTGAGGTAAGGGGGCAGGAAAGTATTAAGCGCTGTATGGAGATAGCAGCAGCTGGAGGTCACAACATCATTCTGATAGGCCCCCCGGGTTCAGGAAAATCCATGCTGGCCAAGCGATTGCCCACGATCTTACCTCCATTAACCCTTTGCGAAGCCCTTGAGACCACCAAGATTCACAGTGTGGTGGGCAAGGTGAATACTTCCGGAATCATGACTCAGCGGCCGTTTAGAAGCCCTCACCATACGATTTCGGATGTAGCCCTTGTCGGGGGTGGCTCCTATCCTCAACCCGGAGAAATTTCCCTGGCACACAATGGGGTGTTGTTCCTGGACGAGCTCCCGGAGTTCAAGCGCAGTGTACTGGAAGTTATGCGGCAACCTTTGGAAGACCGTGAGGTAACCATCTCAAGGGCGCGGTTCACGGTCACTTATCCGAGCAGTTTTATGCTGGTAGCCAGTATGAACCCAAGTCCGGGAGGGTACTTCATGGAAACAGATGCCCGGGGAATGAACTCTCCGGCTGAGGTCCGCCGGTCTCTGGGTAAGATTTCCGGGCCGTTGCTGGATCGTATCGATCTGCATGTAGAGGTAACACCAGTACCCTTTGAGAAACTATCAGAAGCCCGGAAAGGGGAGGAGAGTGCCGTCATTCGCAGGCGGGTGATCCGGGCAAGGGAAATACAAACGACGCGTTTTAGAGATGAAACTACTGTCCACTACAACGCGCAGATGAATACGCGACAAATCACTAATTACTGCCCTCTGGGACCGGTATCCCGGGATTTGCTAAAGAAAGCTATGGAACGATTGAGTTTGTCGGCCCGCGCCTATGATCGCATCCTCAAAGTTTCCCGTACCATTGCCGATCTGGAGGTAGCTAAAGAAATCCAAAGCAGTCACATCGCTGAAGCCATTCAATACCGTTCCCTGGACCGGGAGGGGTGGTTAGGGTGATGTATTTAAATAGGGTGTGAATGATAAATGTCATTTTTTGTTGGAATTGAAGAACTTACATTTAGTTCTCAGGCTTGAATGCGTCCAGGCTGCCAGCACATCTTTCAATTTTCTTAGCTGTATACCCGACTCGTTCAAGTCTGTTTAGGCCTAAGCAGTATGTCTTTTATTACCAATACGGGGATGGAATTGACAGACGGCTCCCGTATTGCGGTTGTCGGAGGGGGGCCTGCCGGAAGTTTTTTTAGCTATTATGCGCTTGAGTATGCCCGGAGATTTGACCTTGAGCTTGAACTGGACATATTTGAGGCCAAGGATTTCACAAAAATAGGATCTTCGGGCTGCAACCATTGCGGAGGTATTGTTTCTGAGTCTTTGGTTCAGGAATTGGCCACCGACGGGATCGTGATCCCGTCAGAGATTATACAGCGGGGGATCAACACCTATACCATGCACACGGAGCAGGGGGTAAGGAAGATACACGCTCCAACAGATGAGCATCGGATCGCTTCTGTTTTCAGGGGTTGCGGGCCCAGAGGTTGTATAGATAAAAGTTTAAAGGGGTTTGACAATTATTTGCTGGGTCTTTGTAAGGAAAAGGGTGCTCGTGTTATTCCTGAAAAAGTCAACCACCTGGGAAGAACTGAGCATGGCGTGCTAGTGGGATATTCCAAGTCTGCAAGGCAGGAATATGACCTTGTTGTTGGAGCAGCAGGGCTCAACACTAAGACTTTAGAGCTATTTAAGGGTATTTGCCCTTCTTATTCCCCTCCCGAAATTACCCGTGCCTATATCAGTGAATTTTTGATGAAGCCTGCTGATATCGAGAATAGCCTGGGCAGTTCCATGCATGTATTCCTGCTGGACCTTCCCCGAATTACTTTTGGGGCCTTGATTCCTAAATACAATTATGTAACTCTGGTACTCTTAGGTAAAGACATTGACAAGGATGTTGTGCAGAATTTTGTCCGATCCGAGCAGGTAAGATCATGTTTCCCGGAAGATTTTCCCATGCAAAGGGTTGTGCCCTGTCAGTGCTACCCATACATCAACGTAAAACAAGGCAGACCAGCATATACAGATCGGGTGGTACTGATTGGAGATTCCGCTTCTTCCAAATTATATAAAAATGGAATCGGGGCCGCATATATAACTGCAAAAGCAGCTGCGAGCACCATAATTTTTGAAGGAATAGCCAAAGATCATTTTGCAAAGTCCTACCAACCCAAGTGCCGGGACCTAGACAGGGATAACCAGGTGGGAAAATTGATCTTCTGGGCGACCAGAATAATCCAGAAATCCACGGTATTGAAAAGGGGATTGCTCCACTTGGTGGGGAAAGAACAGGCCCAGGAGGATTCAGCGTTAAGAATGAGTTCCGCGCTTTGGGACACCTTTACAGGTAGTGCAGGGTACAGGAATATACTCTTGCGTTTCCTTCATCCCAGCCTACTGTTTGGACTTTTAAAAAGCACTTTAGTATCGAACACACCCATAATGAAACGCCACAGTCATGAAAAGCAAGAAGCTCGGCAAACGCTATAAAGATGGAGAAATAATCATTAAACAGGGCGATAAGGGCAACTGCCTGTACGTTATTCAAGAAGGCAAGGTTGATGTGATCCACGAATCACCCGAAGGAGATGTGAAGGTTGCGGAACTGTGCCAACCTGATTTCTTTGGAGAAATGGGCCTTTTTGAGGACGACGTGCGTTCGTGCACGGTACAAGCAGCGGGTGAGGTCAGAATACTCACAATAGACAAGCGTAATTTCTTTAAGTCCATTAACCGGGACCCTTCCCTGGCCTACAGGTTACTAGAAAAAATGTCAAACCGACTCCGGGAAGCCAACGAAAAGATCAATAATCCATGACCTCCGAAGAACGTGAGGTTTTACTGCTTTACCTTTGGGAACCGATATGAAAATGTCAGATGGAAAGCACGCAATCACTAGGCCATTAATGAAATCCCATTCCGAAGCGAGCTTCGAACAAAATCAGAATTAGATAGAAATCCAGCAATTTTAAGGGGCTCTAAAAATAACTATTGATTAAATCCTTGTAGCGGGGTTCTGTTGATAATGATTGCATGTCCGGATGAAGTTTTATCCATGCCAGGTCCCTGTAACCACCTGCCAGGGCTTTTTCTAAATAATCAAGGGCCTCATTTTTCATGTCCAGGACGGCCAGTAACTGTGCATACTCAAAGTAAAGCGTTGAATCTATTTCCATGCCCTTATTACCCAGCTCCCTGCCGGCCTCTTTGTCTCCCAATCGGGTTAATAGAATTCCGTTATAAACATAGGATTTTGGGTCATTTGAATAGGTTTCCAACCACTTTTCAGCGAATTCCTTGTATTTGAGAAAATGTTCCCTGGCGGTTTTTGTATTCCCCGACAGATCGTAGTTTATTCCCAAATCATAATGCGCAGAAGATTCCTGCGGATTTGTTTCGAGGATACCCTCCAAAACTTCGATCGCCTTATCATACCTTCCCTGAAGACGGTAAGTATGTGCTAATCTATAAGTATTTAAGTGGAAGTTGGGATTAAGCTCATGAGCTTTACTATAGGCCTCTTCCGCTTTTTCAAATTCATCCAGACCAACATAACTGGAGCCCAGATAGAAGTAGCCCCAGGGATTTTCAGGGGCATGTGCCGTCATGCGATTTGACCAGGTCAGGGCGGAATCCATTTGCCCAATACGTTCCAGATATACCCATATAATACCCCCGTTGGTAAGCACCATGTTTGGATTGATCCTAAGGGCCTTTTTGTATTCGTCCAAAGCCATATAATACTTTTCCTGTTGTTGAAAGTACCAGCCCAGATTGTTGTGTGCCGCCGGATCATCCGGATAAAGTCCAATTCGTCTTTTAGTGTAGGCAATCCCTTTGTCCAGATCGTTCTCAATATTTGCCGCATAAAAGGCAAGGATGCCAAATTTTTCCCTATCTGTCAGATTATCTACCGATTTAATAGCTTCATCCAGCCATTTACGACCCTCATCCCTATCAAACCTTTCATAGAGCAGATTTCCAAGGGAGGCTATGGCAGAAGTAAAATTGCTATCAATACGGATGGCATTTTCATAATGGATTTTGGCTTTTTCAAAGTCCAGACGAAGATGACTATCAATACCCAGGGAATACTGTTTAAGGGCTTGTAAAGATGTGGTGGTCGCTTTACTCAGAGGTTTGCTCTGGTCTGAGATCCGGAACCTGGATTCACCGAGATTTCGTCTGATCTTCCTGCTCAAACGATCAAGATTTGCGAGAATATCATCCTCACCTTTAGCATACAATACTTCAGATTTCAATATATTTCCCGTTTCCGAATCCAGTATTTTAGCAGTAAGAATGTACTGGTTGCCCACCTTGCTGATGCTCGGCACTATGACAATTTCAACCCCTTCACGGATGGCAATTTCTTTACCAGTTTCTTCGTCAATCTTCGCGATGTCCCCTTTCTCCATTCTCCTTAACGTTTCGATCATGCGCTGTCGGGTCAATACATTTAAATAACGCGACTGATTAATACTTAGGGTAAATGCTGTATTCAGGGAATGGTCAAAAATGGCTTCACTTGTAAGGTTTTCAAAATCCGAAATCACAATCCAATCCCTTTCTGTAAAAGGAATGGTTGTGCTTCCATAAATGATAAAAACCGTGATGGCTGCCACGATAGCGACAACAGGAGTTATTTTACTGAAGTTGGTGAATATTCGTTTTCTACTTTTGAAGTCTGTTCTTGGACCGGAACTATCCGGAGGTTCTTCACAACTTACGTTATAGATCCTTACTGGCTGGTCAACATTTTTTAAGCTTTTCTCTTCAATAAACTCCGCTTTTATATCCGCCTTATTTTTAATATCGCTGTAAACAGATTCTGAGATGGTTATACAACCTTTATTGGTGACTGTCTGCAATCGAGAAGCAATATTGACACCGTCTCCGAATACATCCGAATCTTCAAAAACTACTTCCCCTTCATGGATACCAATGGTTAAGGGGATATTTTTATTCCGACAAGCGATCTGAATTTCTATGGCACAACGGACGGCATCAGAAGCAAGATCAAAACTAATGAGCATGCCATCGCCCATTTCCTTGATGAGGGTTCCGCTATATTTTTTTAAGAAGTGCGAATGAATATCGCGGCTATTACTCAGTACTTCAAATGCACGTCTTTCATCTGACCCCATTAGGGCCGTGTAACCTGCAATATCAGTGAACATGATCGCTGCTAATCGATGCTGTTGCATATGAAGACCGGCTTAAATCAACAAATCGTTTGAACGGTTGAAAGAGTTTATACTAATCCAATTTAGGCGGAGAATTCTTTAAGGGCAATGATATTAGTCAGCATTAGGCATTTGTTCAACAGTCCTTGTATGTTATAGACACCTGATTTCTTTAAGAAATACATAATAATTGAACCATAAATGGGTTATTTACTCATAATCTTTTATTTTCAAGCCGTTACACCTTATCTGAAAAAGCAGGTGGATTATGCGTCGACTTAAAATCCTTGTAATATCATCAGTAGTCCTCATAGGTCTTTTAGGCCTGACCAATAGCTTTAAGGAGCCGGCAGCTGCTTCCTCAGCAGAACATACGAATTCCATTGCCCCTTCTGCAAAGGAACTTCTGATTGCAAACGAGGCAACCCACTACCATCGGCAAAAACAAGAGTTACAGAAAGCATTGCAAGCCTATTTTGATAAAGCTATTGCTTCCGGAGCTATAGTAGGAGCAGGAGTGAGTATTGTGAAAGGGGATTCGATTATTGTAGCAGAGGGATTTGGTCGAAGGAATATTAAAACAAAAGAAGGTGTAGACGGGAATACGATCTTCAGGCTTGGATCCCTTTCCAAGGGATTTGCCGGGATTTTGGCCGCCAATTTGAAGCAGGAAGGAATATTGGACTGGGAGGCTAAGGTCAGTGATTATATTCCCGAGTTTCAGTTGGGAGACAAAAGCAACACAGCAAATATTACCCTGGCCAATATCTTATCTCACACGGCCGGTGCGCCTTACCACAGTTACACTAACCTGGTTGAGGCGGGATTGCCGTTAACGGAAATTGCCAGTCGGTCCCGATCAGTAGCCCGGGAGCGATCTATAGCTATCAGAATGCATTGTTCGCCCTGTCCGGGGAAATGATGTCAAGGGCTTCGGGCTGCGAAATCACCAAATCCCTTCAGACCCGGATTTTTAATCCTTTGGGGATGTGTTCCACGACTATGGATTATGAATCTTTGTCAAAGGCAGAAAATGTAGCCCTACCCCATGTAAAATCAAGAAGGCGCTGGAGGCCCAGAAAACTCAATGATCATTACTATAATGCAATAACGGCAGGCGGTATAAGTGCCAATGCGGTGGACATGGGAAAATGGATGCGGTTTTTACTGGGTCACAATCCGGAGATCATGGGTAAATCAGCCCTTTCGGCCGCTTTTCAACCCATTGTGGAGATCAAAGGGCACTACAAGTATTACCAGCGTTGGCCGGGGCATGTTTCATCCTATTACGGTTTCGGGTGGCGGATCCATAGATTTGTTGAGGGTAACACCCAACAGGAAAAAACCATCTGGCATCACGGCGGGAGTGTAAATAATTTCAGGAATGAGATCGCCATCTTTCCGGATGCCGATCTGGGGATCTGTGTGCTATTGAACAGTCATTCCAGGCTTGCGGGTAAAGTCATCCCTGACCTGTACGCGATCGTTAAAGACGTAAATCAGAAGTCGGCATTTCAGATTACGGATGCCGGACTGGCCAGCCTTGACCCCTGGGATACTTCAGTGTCTTTTCCCTGAATTATTACCCATTGGCGGAAGAGTGAATCCAACTATGCTATTATATCAAATTACCTCAGATAAACGTTATAGGCCCGGTGTTGTCTATCGTATAGAACCAATTTTGTCTTGGAGAATTCGATAATGGGATATTTGACTGGGACCAGAGTAAAAATTCCATCTTCATTCGTTCTTCTTACCCATTGCCCTGGAATTTTCCTCTTTTCCTTTCTGTTCAATACCCTTATTTTGGTAATTACCCTCTTGGTGGTATCCAGAAGCCATTTTCCCCTCATTATACCCCCCTTATAGCCTGGTTTCAATGAGACCACATCACTTGTATAAGTGCCATCATTATTAAAATTGAAATAATAGTGTTTAGGATTACTAATAGTGTCTTTTAGTGCATTCAAGGTTTGCTCTCCATCTCTGAAACTGCCAAGAATCCGCCATTTACCATACAAATCCTCTTTTTGAAGAGATTGACCATAACCAGTCAATAAAATAAATGTGAATACAGTAATTAGAATAAAGTGTAATCGCATTGCATTAAATATAATTTAGTGTGATTATTCAAATTCCTTGATCAAATGGTACATGAACTCGATGATTTCCATATAGTTCTCCTTGCTGATCTTCTCATCAATGCCATGGAACCGGGACATACTTTCCGGCCCCAGACGGATGGGATAAAAACGGTATACATCGTCTGAGACATCGTAAAAATAACGGGCATCAGTACCTCCGCCAACCAAGCCCGGAACTACGATGGCTTCGGGAAATACAGATCGGATGGTCTTTTCAAGCGTTTTAAAAGCTTCAGAATCGATTTCTGAAACCGGGGAGGGATTGGTCAGAAACCCCACGGTTTCCACCCTTACCTTATCACTCACGGTACTCACGATATGTTCTTTAACAGATTCAATGGTCTCGCCCGGTAAGATCCTGAAGTTAATCGTGGCTTCGGCAACCGTTGGAATGACATTGTTCTTTATGCCACCACTGATAATGGTGGGAGCTGTGGTGGTATGCGCATTGAGCCCTTCCAGGATACGCCCCTTGAACAACCACGGATTGGCAAAAGCCATTTTTTTCAAAAAGGGGAGCTCGGCTCCCATATACTCAAATTGGTAGTTGATGGGTTCTACCAGTTTATAGGGGCGTTGATTGTTTTCAAGGTCCACAATGGCCTGGGCCAAAATACCGATGGTATTTTCTCTGGGTGGACTGGAGCTATGACCACCGTTGGTTTCGACGATCAACCGATAGGAAGCAAACCCCTTTTCTGCCAGATTCACCATGGCCACATCCTGCTGGATGCCCGGGACCATGCTTTCAGCCAGGAATCCTCCCTCATCCAGGGTCATAGCCGCATGAACACCCTGCTCTTTTAAGTATTCTGCGATCTTTGCGGCCCCTCTTGGACCGCCCACCTCTTCATCATGGCCGAAGGCCAGGTAGATCGTCTGGGAGGGCGTAAAGGATTCTTCAAGTAATTTCTCTACTACTTCCATTACCGCCATGAGCGTTCCTTTATCGTCTAGCGTGCCCCGGCCGATAATGTGGGTGTCCGTAATCTTCCCTTCAAACGGACCCGCCTCCCAGTCTTCCAGAGTAGGCTGGTCTACTGGCACCACATCCTGGTGAGACATGAGGATGAGGGGCTTTTTAGAGGGATCCTTACCTTCCCATGTATACAACAGGCTGTATTCATTGATTTTCCTTCTATCCAGCTTTTCATGTATTAAAGGAAAGGTTTTCTCCAGATAGCGGTGGAACCCAAAAAAGGCGGTGGAATCCGGGATGGCATCCTCGCTGTAGGAAACAGTGGGATACTGTATGGCACCTGAAAGATTATTGAAAACTACATCAGGGAATTCCACTTTTTCTAAAGGTTCGGCTGCCACTTGTCTGGAGGACAGTCTAAACGTGTTGAAGATCAGGATAGAGGCCAGAATTACAAATAGGATCAGAATGAGGTAGATGAATTTTTTCATAGGGAGGGATGCGTAATTGGTTTTTAGTTGTTGGTTTATGGTCCTCCCAAGATACAGTATATGGCTGAAATCCGTATTCCGTTCGCCAAAAATACTGAATGGGATGCGCAAGGGGAGATTAAGACTACGCTAAACGGTCTGCTCTAACACAAAAACGCAGGAGAAAAGGAGCTTAGCGTGGTCTTTAAAACCTCTAAGATGAAGGATCTAAGCGGTTTCAATTTTACTGGCCGCATCCAGTTCCAGTTCTTTTATGCTGATCTGCCGCATTTCGATCTTCCTTATCTTTCCTGTCACGGTCATGGGGAAGGAATCTGTGAACTTAAAGTACTTGGGCACCTTAAAATGGGCAATGTTCCCTTTGCAGAATTCCGTTAATTCCTCAGCAGTAGCCTTTTCACCCTCTTTTAATACCACCCAGGCCATTACCGCTTCCCCGTATTTGACATCTGGAACACCGATGACCTTTACGTCGCTTATCTTGGGGTGGGTGTAAAAGAATTCCTCAATCTCTTTGGGATAAATGTTTTCACCTCCCCGTATGATCATGTCCTTGATTCGCCCTACAATATTCACATAACCCTCCTCATCCATTGTCGCAAGGTCCTCGGTGTGTATCCATCGGGCTGCATCAATGGCAGATCTGGTCTGTTCTTCATTGTTCCAGTACCCCAGCATTACACTGTAACCCCTGGCACAGAGCTCTCCTGTAGTCCCAAGGGGAACGGTAAGTCCGGTTTCCGTATCAATGATCTTCACCTCAAGATGGGGGTGGACCTGACCTACGGTACTGATTTGTTTTTCCAGCGGGGTCCCCATTTTTGTCTGTGTGCAAACGGGGCTGATTTCCGTCATCCCATAGGCGATCTGTACATCCTGCATGTACATCAGTTTGTGTACTTTTTTCATGACCTCTACAGGACAGGGGGCTCCTGCCATAATGCCGGTGCGCAGACTGCTGAGATCAAATGTATCAAATTCAGGATGCTCCAGTTCGGCAATAAACATGGTGGGCACCCCATACAATGCCGTAGCTTTTTCTTTTTCTACT
>NZ_CEYNTP010000035.1:0-15964 GCF_982873095.1 Lentiprolixibacter sp.
CCAGGTGAGGGTTTTTCCCTTAACCCGGGGCCCTTTTGTGCCAGGGGTTTCGTAGCCATGACCTATTTCGTTGGGGTTTTGCAGGTATCCGGTACCCCCAACCACATACTTTTTATCCAGTGTAAGCTTTACATCAAAATCGCCCCAAACCCCATGGAATTCCCGTGCAATGTAGGGGTGGGCATGCCATCCTTCAAAATCGTATTCCGCCATTTTGGGATACCACTGGCTCATGGACAGGGCCACACCTTCCCGGTTCTCCCGTCCTGAGCGCCGGATCTGCACGGGGACCTGCCCCTCGAAGACCATCTCCAGGACTGTCTTTTCCCCCGGAGCTATCGGCTTAGCCAATTCCACCTCCAGAATGGTGCCTGCCAGCTCATGGGAGACCACCTGCCCATCCTGTTTCAGGGAAGTGGCCCTGAGGAAACCGATCTCCTCCGGTTTCAGGTCCGCAATCCGGCTTTTACCATTCACGCACATCCTCCGATCGGGGTCTTCAATGTTCTGTAAGCGAAGGTCCATTTCACTTCCCGGCTGAAAGGCATTGAAGTACATGTGATAGAATACACGGTCCAGCGTTTCCGGAGAATTATTGGTGTAGGTGAGCTGCTGCGTCCCCGAGTAGGTAAAATCTTCAACATTTACTTCAACCTCCATCTTGTAATCCACATGTTGTTGCCAATACGCCTGCTGCGCAGAAAGGCAGAAGGGCAGGGCAAACAACCAAAGCAAATTCAGACGTATCCTGGTCATATCTCGCATCTTTATATTTTTAAAGTTCCTTGAGCTACTTTCTCTGCCATGATCAGGGCGTTGTAAGCATTGACCATCCTGCCGGATTTGCTTATTTGATTAAAGGGCTTTGCCTTATCCGAATCTCCGGAAAGAATAACAGAAGCAGAAGACTGCAGGCCAGACTCCATCAGGATCTGTTTCACTTGCGGCGCAGTAAGTTTTGGATAATGGGATCGGATAAGGGCCGCAATTCCGCTTACCCCGGGAGCTGCCATGGAGGTGCCCCCCTGGAATTCAAATTTGTTTCCGGGAACGGTAGAATAGATGCCTCCACCGGGTGCAAAAACATCCACATTGCTCTTGCCGTAATTGGAGAAACCAGAAACCATTTTTGATCCATAGGTGTTGTTGAGCGAACCCACAGTAATTACATTGTCTGCCATTTCTGGCCCTGTCCCCACCTGATCGTTGGGATAGTTGGGGTTTTCCGGGGCATCCAGGTCATTGCCGTCATTACCAGCGGCATGTACGATCAGCACGTCCTTGGCTGCCGCATATTTTATGGCATCGTACACCCATTCTGCATTTGGGGAAAACGACTTTCCAAAGCTGCAATTGATGATTTTGGCACCATTGTCCACAGCGTAGCGAATACCCAGGGCGATGTCCTTGTCGTACTCATCTCCATTGGGGACCGCACGGATGCTCATGATCTTTACATTATTGGCCACACCATCCATCCCAAAACCGTTATTGCGTTCTGCAGCAATGATCCCGGCCACGTGTGTGCCATGGGCTTCATCAGGCACGCGGTTCATGGGGTTGCCATCGCCGTAACCGAAATCGTTGATGTTGTAGGGATCGTCCCCGACTACTTCACGGCCATTGAAGTCCACATTCAGGTTGTAATTTACCTGTTCGGTAAAGTAAGTAATCCCTTCCTCCAGTTCCTCAAGGAATTCAGGAATACTGTCTGCATAGGCATACATCTGCAGGATTACAGCTACTTGTTGGCTCAATTCCTGGTTTTCGGTCTTGATTGCGCTCACCTCTGCTTTGGTGTAACTGTCTTTTCCAAGGTGCTTTTTAACGCCTGCATCGGCATTTTTTACCGCCTGTAAGATCTGCTCATACCGTTGTTTAGCCTGCAGGGCTTGCGGGTATTCTTCATCCAGCTTTTTCCTGGCTTTAGCCTGGTAGTCGGCATCTCCGAGCCCGAGTCTCAGGATGCGTGCAAATTCCAGTTGCTCGTTATAGGAGGAGCCCAGGAAATTGTAACCATGGACATCGTCAATATAGCCATTGCCATCATCGTCTTTTCCATTTCCCGGGGTTTCGTCTTTGTTCTCCCAGAGCACACCATCCAGGTCCTGGTGGGTTAGGTCGATCCCGGAGTCAAGGACGGCTACAATCACCGTTTTTCCTTTTTTGTTCCCGATGATCTCATTGTATGCCTTGTCGACACTCATTCCGGGAATGGTATCTGCCACCAAATCAGCGTGTCCCCAACTTTTCTTTTCTTCTTCCGTAAGTTCGGACACTTTCAGGGGTACGCGATCTATATTTTCAATAGGCGTAGACACCAATTGCGTTGCTCCACAACCCCACAGCAAGAGGGCGCCAGCCATAAGGCCGAGCAGGCCCTTTCCATTTGTCATCATATTTAATATTTAATTATTATCATTCTTTTCCCGGGTACCGGGCGCGAAAAGCTTCCACGCAGCCCCGGTCTGCCAGGGTTACATAGCAGGTTTTCCTGTCCTTTCCACCAAACGTGATATTTGACGGCTTATTTCCTTTCAGGTAGATTTCATCAAGGATGTTGCCTTCTGGCGAAACGATTACAACGCTTCCTTTTTCGAAGCGGGTAATGTACAAATTTCCCTTTATATCACAGCGCATTCCATCCAGTCCAAAATCCGGAAAAGTCAACAGCAGCGTTTTATTACCAGGCACTCCATCAGGGCCAATTTCATATTTCCACACCTTGCGCTGAACCGATTCATTTATGTACAAGATATCCCCCTCAGGGCTTACCTCAATACCATTTGTGGTCCCCATGTTTTCCTCCAACAAGACCACCTTTCTTTCCGGGGTTACCATCCAGAGGTTGCCTGTATCATTGCTCCAGTTGGGATCACTGAGGTAGATCTGTCCCTGTTTCCCAATAGCCAGGTCATTGGGCTGGTTCATGGTAGAGTCTTGTGCCCAGACTCTTGGAATGTTTGTTCCCCTGGCCACCTGATATACCTTGTGACCCAGGTAATCTGCTATATACATATTGCCATCAGGATCAAACCGTATGCCATTTCCAATGCTTCCCTCAGGAAGTTGCAGGAATATTTTCCCATTCCCATTTTCATCTACCACTCCAATAGTGCCTTCATTTTCGAAATTCACTGCAAACAATTCACCGTTGGCGTTTACCGCCGGACCTTCAATCCCGGGGGTAAAGACATGTTCTGCCGTATAATCCCAGGGAACATGTACGGTTTCTGAGCAGGAATATCCGGCTGCTAAGAGCACCAAAAGAACAGCTTGTTTAAGAAAATACTTCATCAAAGCGATAGGTTTCGTTAAGGCGAACTCCCTTTTCTGTGGTTTTTAAAGTGCAGATCTCGGTGGCGGCATCGTGTTCAAGGAACAGGAAGTAGTCTTCTGCGACGGCCTTTTCTAGGAAGGCTGCTGTTTCTCGGAGCGTAATCAGTGGGCGCGTATCATAACCCATAACATAGGCCAGTGGAATATGCCCTGTGGTGGGGAGCAAATCGGCCATAAAGACCACTGTTTTGCCCTGATAAGTGATATGCGGGATCATTTGTTTTTCGGTATGCCCATCTACCGTAAGGACACCAAATCCAAGCGGGGTACTTTGCAAGTAGGATTCCCCCTTGAAATCAAGGAATTGCAATTGTCCGCTTTCCTGTATGGGAAGTATGTTTTCTTTCAGAAATGAGGCTTTCTCTCTGGGGTTGGGATGAACGGCCCAGTCCCAGTGGGCCTCATTGCTCCAATATACCGCATTGGGAAAGGCAGGCTCATAGCCGGTGCGGTCCTTGTTCCAGCGGATGCTGCCCCCGCAATGGTCAAAATGCAGGTGGGTAAGGAACACATCGGTAATATCGTCCCGGTGAAAACCGTGTTTGGCAAGGGAGGCGTCCAGCGAGTGGTCTCCCCAGAGGTAGTAATACCCAAAGAATTTCTCAGATTGTTTATCTCCCATGCCATTGTCGATAAGGATGAGCCTGTTGCCGTCTTCAATGAGCAGGCAGCGCGCAGCCATATCGATCAGATTATTGGGATCAGCCGGGTTGGTGCGGCTCCAGAGGGTTTTGGGCACTACCCCGAACATCGCTCCCCCGTCTAGCTTAAAGTTCCCGCATTCAATGGGATATAATTTCATGTATGGAAATTCAAAAGCTGCAAATTAAGAAAAGGGTATAAACCCTGCTTGCTAATTTGCTAATTTTTAAGGATTTTTTGCCTTATTCCGGGCCTTTTACGGAGCTTCATATTCCGTTTGGAATAAAAATGTTAATTTCCCCGAAACGATGTCAGAACGCTATGCCGCGATTTACCTGACTCTGGTATTGACCGGAAAAGAATATGTTAGAACTCGCTGGAATTATCATACTGGGAATATGCGCACAGTGGCTCGCCTGGAGGTTTAAGCTGCCTGCCATCCTACCCCTTATCCTCATAGGTCTTTTGGTAGGGCCCATCGCTACCCTGTACACCGAAGATGGTGCCAAGTTAATTGAACCCGTTTGGAACGGGAAAAACGGGCTCTTTCCCGGGGAAGGCCTGTACTATTTTGTGTCCCTGGCCATTAGTGTTATCCTGTTTGAAGGCGGACTTACCCTGAAGCGCTCAGAGGTGTCCAATGTTGGCCCCGTGATCACTAAACTTATCACCATTGGCACCCTGGTTACCTTTGTTGCGGCCGGACTGGCAGCCCACTTTATTTTTGAACTCTCCTGGCAGATGTCCTTTTTGTTCTCTGCCCTGATCATCGTTACGGGGCCCACGGTAATCACTCCCATTTTGCGGAATATCCCCCTGAAGAAAGACATTTCTGCCGTACTAAAGTGGGAAGGTATTCTCATAGACCCCATTGGGGCCTTGGTGGCCGTTTTGGTGTTCTAATTTATCAGTGTGGGTGTGGGGCAGGCCTATACCAAAACGGCCATGGTAGAGTTTGGCAAGATCCTGTTATTTGGGTCCACCTTCGGTTTTACCTTTGCCCATGCGCTGGCTTTTGCCATAAAAAGGAATTTCATCCCGCACTATCTCCTCAATGTGGTTTCCCTCTCCGTGGTGCTGCTTGTTTTTGTGGAATCGGACATCTTTGCCCATGAATCCGGCTTATTGGCAGTTGTGGTCATGGGAATGGTGATGGGAAACATGAACCTGCCCAACATCAAGGAACTACTGTATTTTAAGGAGTCGCTGAGTGTACTGCTGATCTCTATCCTCTTCATCCTCCTTGCGGCAAATATCAACATCAGCGATATGGAGCTGATCTTTACCTGGAAAACCGCATTGTTGTTTGCTGTGATCGTTTTTATTGTCAGGCCCCTGGGGGTGTTCCTCAGTACGCGCGGATCCACGCTTAAGGTCAACGAAAAGCTGTTTATTGGCTGGGTAGGGCCCAGGGGGATCGTGGCTGCCGGTATTGCCTCGCTTTTTGGCTCCAAGCTGCTGGCCAAGGGAGAGCCCGGGGCGGAATACATCACCCCCCTTGTCTTCATGATCGTATTGGGGACGGTATTGCTGAATGCCACTACTGCCCGGCTTTTTGCCAAAATGGTGGGGGTCTTTTTAAAGCATTCCGAAGGGATTCTTATTGTTGGGGCGTCCAAAGCCTCCCGCCTTATCGGGAATTACCTGAGGAACAACAACCGGCATGTGGTGCTGATAGACAATAACCCGTCTAACATTGAACACGCCAAGAAATTGGGCCTGGAAGCCATGACGGCTAACATCTATTCTGACTCCCTTACAGATAACATTGAATTGAATGATGTAGGCTACCTGCTGGCCATGACCGGGAATTCGGATATTAACGAATATGCAATTGAAAAGCTGGGCGAACAGTTCGGGGAGAACGGAGCGTTCAGGCTGGTGAGTGCAGATGAACTCAACACTCCGGAAAGTGTCCCAAAAGAAGGCCTGTTTTCACTGACGGACGATTTTATCAAGCTTACGGAAGCAGTACGTAAATACCCGGCCATTAACGAGATCCCACTCAAAGGAAGTGAGCACTTTATTCAATTGATCACCAAAGCGCGTGAAGACGGGGAGATCGTACCTCTGTTTTTAAAACAGCCCAATGGAAGGCTGGATATCATCAGTTCCCTGGAAGAGGGCACAACCCCAATATCAGAAGGCACCCAACTGGTCTACATGGGAAAAGTTTTTGATATTGAACAGGAGTTGGTCTAAGCCTTAGTCGTTTAGTCGAAGTACTGCCATAAAGGCTTGCTGGGGGATTTCCACGTTACCCACCTGTCGCATACGCTTTTTCCCTTTTTTCTGTTTTTCCAGCAGTTTTCGCTTACGGGTGATGTCCCCTCCATAACACTTGGCGGTAACATCTTTCCGAAGTGCCTTGATGGTTTCCCGGGCAATGATCTTGGACCCGATCGCCGCCTGTATGGGGATATCAAATTGTTGCCTGGGGATGAGTTCTTTGAGCTTTTCACACATCTTCTTCCCAATGTGATAGGCATTGTCAAAATGCACAAGGGCAGACAAGGCATCCACATGCTGGGCATTGAGCAGGATGTCTACCCGTACCAGTTTGGAGACCCGCATCCCGATAGGGCTGTAGTCAAACGAGGCATACCCCTTAGAAACCGTTTTCAGCCGGTCGTAAAAGTCGAACACAATTTCGGCCAGGGGCATATCGAAGGTAAGCTCTACACGTTCTGTGGTGAGGTAGGTCTGATTGGTGATCTGTCCCCGCTTGTCGATGCAGAGCGACATCACATTTCCTACAAAATCAGCCTTGGTGATGATGGTTGCCTTGATATAAGGCTCCTCTACCCGGTCTATGGTAGAAGGGTCGGGCAGGTCTGAGGGATTATTGACGATAATGGGAACATCAGGCTCCTTGGTGGAATAGGCGTAATAACTCACGTTGGGCACGGTGGTGATTACGGTCATATCGAACTCCCGCTCCAGCCGTTCCTGAATGATCTCCATGTGCAACATGCCCAGGAAGCCGCATCGGAACCCAAAGCCCAGGGCAGCACTGCTCTCAGGCGTGAATACCAGGGAGGCGTCATTGAGCTGCAGCTTTTCCATGGAGGAGCGCAATTCCTCAAAATCCTCCGTGTCTACGGGGTAGATCCCGGCAAACACCATGGGTTTTACATCCTCGAACCCGGCAATTGCTGTCTGCGTGGGATTTTTTGCATCGGTAATGGTGTCTCCCACCTTTACTTCCCGGGCATCCTTGATCCCGGTGATGAGGTAACCCACATCCCCTGTTTTAATAATTTGTTTTGGATGTTGTTGTAATTTCAGGGTGCCGATCTCATCAGCATAATAGGTTTTGCCGGTGGCAAAGAATTTAATGTGTTGCCCTTTTCGTATCTCCCCGTTTACTACCCTGAAATACGTTTCCACCCCGCGAAAGGGGTTGTAGACTGAGTCAAAAACAAGGGCCTGTAAAGGGGCTTCGGGGTCACCTGCCGGCGCGGGCACGCGCTCAATAATCGCCTCGAGGATGGCTTCAATCCCAATACCGGTTTTCGCACTGGCCGGGATAACTTCTTCGGGTTTACACCCCAGCAGGTCTACAATATCATCTGTGACTTCCTCCGGGTTGGCGCTGGGCAGGTCTACCTTGTTCAGTACCGGGATAATTTCCAGGTCGTTTTCCAGGGCCAGGTAGAGGTTAGAGATGGTCTGCGCCTGTATGCTCTGGGCGGCATCTACGACCAGCAATGCCCCTTCACAGGCGGCAATGGAACGGGACACTTCATAGGAGAAATCTACGTGCCCGGGAGTGTCGATAAGGTTCAGGACAAAGGGCTCCCCTTTGTAGGTGTACTCCATCTGAATGGCGTGGCTCTTGATGGTAATACCCCGCTCACGCTCCAGGTCCATATTGTCCAGCAACTGCTCCTTCTTTTCGCGTTCTGTCACCGAACCGGTAAAGTCCAGCAACCTATCGGCCAGGGTACTCTTACCGTGGTCGATATGGGCGATGATACAGAAGTTGCGAATATTTTTCATTTCCTTTTTCCAGCAATTTTAATGGAAGCGCAAAGATAAGGTTTTTTAGTGCCTTAGTCCTGCCACTCCGCAATAAAGAGGTTGGTGTCGCGGGTTCCACCATTGAAGCGATTACTTGAGAACGCCAGATACTTCCCATTATTGGAAAATACGGGGAAGGCATCAAAGGTGTTATCGTAAGTAACCCGTTTCAGGTTTCTCCCGTCGATATCGATCATATAAAGATTGAACTTATAGCCTCCGGTCTCAAAATTACTGGAGAACAGGACCTTATCCCCTGAAGGGAGGAAGAAAGGGCACCAGTTGGCATCGCCAAGAAAGGTAAGCTGCCGGAGGTCGCTCCCGTCTGCATTGCAGATAAAGAGCTCCATTTCCGTGGGTTGTACCAGCCCCTGAGCGAGCAAATCCTTGTATTCTTTAATGGCTTCTGGCGTCTTGGGCCGTGAGGCCCGAAAGATGATCTTGCTCCCATCCGGGGAGAAGAAGGCACCCCCGTCATACCCCAGTTCATCCGTGATCTGTTTTACATCAGACCCGTCCAGGTTCATGGTGTACAGCTCCAGGTCGCCGCTACGTGTCGAGGTAAAAACGATCTTGTCTCCCTTAGGGGAAACCGTGGCCTCGGCATCATAACCCGGCATATCAGTGAGTTGGTCCACGATATTTCCCTCGAGGTCAGACACAAATATGTCAAAGGAATCATAGACCGGCCATACGTATTTCCCGTTTATCCTCAGGGGCACTTCCGGGCATTCGGGATCTGCCAGGTGGGTGGATCCATATACATAGTGCTTGTTGTCTGGAAGGAAATAGGCGCAGGTGGTCCTTCCCAATCCGGTACTGATCATGGGCGGGATAGAGTCCTGAAAGGTTTCCCCAACGTTCATGAGGAACATCTGGTCACATTCCATGCCCCAGTTTTTGTTGTCCGACTGAAAGACCAACATACTGTCGTCAAAGCTCCAGTAAGCTTCCGCGTTGTTCCCACCAAAGGTGATCTGCCTTAAGGACTTGAAGTGCTTTTCCTCAGGATAGATCAGGCTGTCTGATCCGGCCACCAGGGATTCGGTCTCCGGCGCATTTTTAGGTTCGTTTTTACAGCTGAAAACAAAGGTTAACCCCAATAAAAGCAGGATAATTCTCATAAGATGTCTAATTTTGTGCAAAAATAAACCCAAATATGAGGAATAGTGTACTTCTTGCCGTAATTCTTGCCATCTTTTTTTCCTGCAAATCAGAAAAATCCACTAGCGTAAGCCTGGAGGAAGACGTTGCCCTGCTGGCCAGTGATTCCCTTGCAGGAAGGGATACCGGCACACCGGAGGAGCTGGAAGCAGCGGCCTACCTGCAAAAGCGTATGCAGGACCTTGGCCTGGAACCCAAAGGCAATGCCGGGACGTATTTCCAGACCTTCACTTTTACACCCAAGACCGACCCGCACAAGGAAGTTCAATATACTACTGCAGGTGACGGTACGGTTACCGGGACGAATGTTATTGGGTATATCGACAACCAGGCCGAAAACACGGTGGTGATCGGGGCGCATTTTGACCACCTCGGCATGGGCGGCGAGGGTTCGCTCTACCGGGGGGAAGAACCCCAGATCCACAACGGGGCAGATGACAATGCCAGCGGAGTGGCTGTGATGCTGCAGGTGGCCGATTCCCTCAGGGATAAGTACACCGGAAACAATTACCTGATCATCTCTTTTTCAGGTGAGGAAAGGGGCTTGCTGGGATCCAATTATTTTGTCAAAAACCCCACTATTGACCTCTCTAAGGTGAGTTATATGCTGAACATGGATATGGTTGGGCGGCTCCGGCCAGACAGTACGCTGTCGATCAGCGGTACGGGCACCGCACCCATATGGAACCAATACCTGAATGTATTAAACAAGGACTTTAAGCTGGTGCTCAAGGAATCTGGCGTAGGCCCTTCAGACCACACCTCTTTTTACCTGCAGGACATCCCGGTGCTCCATTTCTTTACCGGGCAGCACGAGGATTACCACAAGCCTACTGATGACGCAGACAAGTTGAACTATGAGGGCATGGAGAAGATCACCTCTTATATCGTGGAATTGATAGGAGAATTGGATGACGATCCCAAACTTGCCTTCCGAAAGACCAAAAATGAGAGCGAAGAAGTTCCGCGTTTTAAAGTAGCCATGGGCGTTATTCCGGATTATTTGTATGACGGGAAAGGCATGCGCATCGATGGGGTGAGCGAGGACAAGCCCGCACAGAAAGCAGGACTGCAGAAAGGCGACATTGTTATACAGCTGGGCGATAGCACAGTCACCGATATGATGAGCTACATGCGTGCCCTTTCCGCCTTTGAAAAGGGCGATGCCACTACCGTAACGGTAGAACGGGAAGGCAAAACCGTTAGCGCCAAGATCGTTTTTTAGTAGGAAAAACCAACAAAAAAACGAGCTCCGATCAGCTAAAATATGTTGGGAAATAATGGCCGGAAAAATATAATTCATAGATTTGGAGAATAACCTACCGAACTGTGAAATACCCCCTGCTTATCTTTTTGGGCCTGATGCCCATATTTTTAGCTGCCCAGACGTTTTCACTGTCTGGCCGGGTTAAAGACGCACAGGGGGCACCCTTACCCTTCGCGAACACCATCTTGTACAAGACTTCAGACAGCACACAGGTTACAGGGATCTCTGCCGATGAGGACGGCTTCTTTGTCTTAAAGGGCATCCCAAAAGGGCTCTACTATCTGCAGGCGCGGTATTTCGGATACGAATCCCGACTGGTGGCCCTGGAGATAAGTTCCAACCTGAAGATTGGGGCCATCGTCCTGGAACCCAACGGGAAGTGGTTGGATGAGGTTGTTGTTAGCGGGCAACGGCCTACCATAACGCGCAAACCTGACCGGATCGTCTTTAATGTGGAAAACACCGTTTTCGGGGAAGGGAACAGTTGGGACATCCTTCGAAATGCGCCGGGGGTGGTCCTCATCCAGGAAAGCCTGGAGATCCGGGGTAAGAAAGCCACCGTCTACCTGAACGATCGCCGTTTACAATTGTCAGAGTCCGAAGTCCTGGATTTCCTGAAAGGCCTTTCCGGGGACCTGGTCTCCTCGGTAGAGGTCATCCATAGCCCACCGGCAAATTATGAGGCGGAATATGGTTCTGTGTTGAATATACGCACCAATACCAATGTAAATCCCGGTTACAAGGGAAATGTGCGTACCCAGTATACACAAGCCGTATTCCCGAAGTATAGCTTTGGGACCAGCCACTTTTTTAAGGGGGAGAAAGTGGGCCTTTTTGCGAACTACGTGATCAATCCAAGGAAGGAATTCCGAAAGGGAAATACCCGGGTGAATTTCATCAATGACCAGAACGATATTTTTGCACGCTGGAATACCGACCTGGAACGGACCACCCGCTCCCAGGCCCAGCAAGCCAATCTAATCCTGGATTACAACCCTTCTGAGAAGGACCGGTTCAATTTCACCTCCAGCCTGAGCTATTCCCCGAATAGGGTGATGAACTATGAGGTGGAGACGAAAATGAGGAATGCCAGCGGGGCACTGGATTCTACCCTGCAAAACCAAAGCCGCATAGAAGAGGACCAGCTCAACCTTTCTTTTGACCTGAGTTATGAACGCAAGCTGAATGAAAAAGGCGCAAACCTGAAAGCCAATGCGCACTACACCTACTATGAAGTGGACAAACAACAAGTGGGGTCCAGTGATTATTTTGACGCCACAGGGAATTTCCTCAGGAATTTCGGGTTTTCTTCAGACGCTTTTCAGGGGATCGACATTTATACCGGGCAGGCGGATTATTATACCCCATTGGAATCGGGGAGTTTTGAAGGAGGCGTAAAAATGTCCCTTATAGAATCGGGTAGCCGGATCGACTTTTTTGACGTCAACGATACCCAACCGCCTTTTGATATCGACCTGTCTGACAATTTCTCTTATCAGGAACGGGTATTGGCCGCTTATTCCAGTTGGTCCGGGGATTGGGAAAAATGGTCACTAAAACTGGGCCTTCGCGCCGAACAAACCGACGTGAAAACACGTTCCGAAACCCTTTCACAAACTAATACCCAGAGTTATCTGGAGCTCTTCCCAACCTTTTACCTCACCCGGCGCCTGGGCGAGGACAATAGCCTGACCTTCGACTACAGCAGGAGACTGACCCGACCTAATTATTCTGATCTCAACCCCTTCCGGTCCTTCCTGAACGAGAACGATTTTGATCAGGGGAATCCGCGGCTCGTGCCAAATTTCAGTCATGAATTCAACCTGAATTTAAACATCAAGGACACCTGGTTCTTTGACCTTTACTACCGGGATAATGGCCGCTATATTAGCAACCTCAGTTTCCAGGACAACGTCAACCAGTTGGTCAGGGAAAGCTTCCAGAATGTACAGGAGAGCTATTCCTATGGCCTCGACCTGACCCTCTCCACGCCCATTACTTCGTTCTGGTACCTGTATGCCTATAATTCTGTATTTTTTGAGGTGGAGACCCTGCTGGCTGAAGAGAGTGTAATCGATTTCTACACCAACAGGGTATCCGGGTTTTACACTAACCTGAACAACTCACTCACCCTCAGCAAGGACCGTACGTTCACCGGGGAGGTCTCCTTTAATTATGTAAGTGGGTTTCTCGACGGATCCTATAAGATGTCTGAATACCTGATATTGAATATGGGCCTTCGCAAGACGTTCTGGAACAACAGGGCTGTGCTCTCGCTTACCGCCGAGGACCTTCTGGGCAGGGCAAATGCCAGGTTCACCTCCCGCTATGCCAATCAGGACAATTCCTTTAGGATCGTGCCTGAGACCCAGTTTGTAAGGCTGGGCTTTACCTACAATTTCGGGAACTTCAGGCTGTCTAACAACCAGCGTACGCTTCAAAAATCCGAGCTTCAACGGCTTGAAAACGAGTAAATTCCTGCTATTTCCGGCTTTATTTTTAATTTTGCGCCACTTAGCTGGTCGATATGCCTAAGATCGGAGACATACAACTACCGGATTTTCCGCTTCTGCTCGCTCCCATGGAGGACGTGAGCGACCCACCTTTCCGTGCCCTTTGCAAGGAACAGGGGGCCGATGTGGTGTATACGGAATTCATCTCCTCCGAAGGCCTGATCCGCGACGCTGCCAAAAGCGTGATGAAGCTGGACATCTATGAGAAAGAGCGACCCGTGGGCATACAGATCTTTGGGGCCAACCTGGATTCCATGCTGCGTTCCGTGGAGATCGTGGAGCAGTCTAACCCGGACATCATCGACATCAATTTTGGCTGCCCGGTTAAGAAAGTGGTTTGTAAAGGGGCCGGGGCCGGCATCCTGAAGGATATCGACAAGATGGTAAGCCTCACCAAGGCCATGGTGGAGCACACCAAGCTGCCAGTTACGGTGAAAACCCGACTGGGGTGGGACCACAACTCCATCCGCATTGTTGAGGTGGCCGAGCGGCTGCAGGATGTAGGCTGTAAGGCCATTGCCATACACGGGCGTACCCGTGCGCAGATGTACAAGGGAGAGGCAGACTGGCACCCTATCGCTGAAGTAAAGAACAACCCGCGTATGCATATCCCGGTCTTTGGGAACGGGGACGTCTCTTCCCCGGAAGCGGCAAAACGCATGCGGGACGAATTTGGTCTGGATGGGGCTATGATCGGCCGGGCCAGCATTGGCTATCCCTGGTTCTTCAAGGAAGTAAAACACTACCTGAAAACAGGGACTCATTTAGCTCCGCCGACGATGGAGGAGCGTGTGGAAGCCGCAAAACGCCACCTGCAAATGGCGATCGACTGGAAAGGGGAGAAGCTGGGCGTGTTTGAAACCCGACGGCACTACACCAACTATTTCAGGGGCATCCCCAATTTCAAGCCGTACCGGCTGAAAATGGTTACCAGCGACGATTCGGCCGATGTGTTTGCCGCCTTTGAGGAAGTACTGGAGAAATTCGGGGACCACCAGTTTGCCTGATCAGGCCAGCAATTTCTTCGTGACCCGCCTGCTGGCGATCTTGGAGGCGATGAGCCCCAGGATGACGATGGTAGCCAGTACAATCAAAACATTAGTGAACTGATATTCCACCGGATAGGCCAGGGAAGGGGTGATCTTTAGCCAGCCAAAGGCCAGTTGGGAACCAATGAGCAGGGACCCGATGACAATCCCGATGACCCCACCTGCACTCGTAACGATGACTCCCTGTACAAAGTAGATCCTCCGGATTTCCCTCAGGGTGGTACCCAGGCTGTAGAGGGTTTTGGAGTTCTGTTGCTTGTCCAGGATCATCATGATGATGGCCCCCACCACATTAAATAGGGCGATGATGAGCACCAGGGTAAAGATGAGGTAGGTGGCCAGGTTTTCTGTATTCAGCATGCGGTAGAGGGTACTGTTGAGTTCCCGACGGGTTTTGAGTTGCACCTCCGGTCCAAGGATTTCCGCAAGGGCAGCTGCCACCTCATTCGGGTTGGCTTGCGGGACCAAACGAAAATTCACACCGGAAAGCTGGGTGCTGTCTTTTTCGAGCAAGGCCTGTACCAGCCGTAGGTCTGTGAAGACGTATTTTTTATCCAGGTTTTCCTCCAGGGCATATACCCCGCTGAGGACCAGGGAGAGTTGGTTATACGGTTTGGCATTGAACCCCTGTGCACTGAGCGAACCTTCCCCGGGTTTTGGGGCAAGGACCACCAGGGGGTTGCGAAAATCGTCCAGGGTGAGCCCCAGCAGGTTGGCAATTCCCAGGCCCACCACGCCCTTCTGGTTCTCGATCTCCCAACTGCCCCAATAGATAGTGCTGTCGATCTGTGTGGCGGAAGCGTAGACCTCATCAACCCCTTTGATATAGGCCACATCGCTTTTTTGCCGATGGGTGAGGTACACCCGTTCTTCGATCTCCCGGGAGAAGCTGGTTATGCCTTCCACTTCCTCAAGTGCATCTTGCTGTTCCCCGGATAGCTGGAAAAATTTACCGGAGGCAGGCACGGCTTTGAGGTCGGGGTCAAAGGTGTTGCTAAAAGAGAGGCTGAAGGTTTTCAACCCGGCAAAGCCGGATAGCACAATAAAGAGGGCTGCAGAACCTATGACGATGACCAGAAAGGTGATAAAGTTGATCACGTTCACCGCATTCTGGCTGCTTTTGGAGCGGATATAGCGCCTTGCGATGTAGAACGGGAAATTCACGTGATGCTGGGGTTTAGGATTTTTTGCGCCGGGGCAGGATCTCCGGGTGCTCTATGGGGTTTTCCCCTTCTTTGAGGCTTTTGTCTATGTTGTCTATATAGTCCAGTGAATCGTCCAGGAAGAACAGCAGTTCCGGGGTGCGCCGCAACTGGTGTTTGGTGCGCTGGGCCAGCTCGTGCCTAATGCCGGGGGTGCTGGCTTTGATCTCCTCCAGGATGTCTTTGGCTTTAGCCGTGGGGAAAATGCTCACATATACCTTGGCGATGGAAAGGTCTACGGTCACCGAAACCTTGGAAACGGAGATCAGGGTGCCTGGTGCGCCTTCGGTGGCGGCCCGCTGTAAGATATCGGCCAGGTCTTGCTGGATAAGGGCCCCTATTTTTTTCTGTCGCTGTGTCTCCATGGGGCAAAAATACGGCAAATAATGCGTAATTTTAAGGGACAGCCGTCTATAGGCGCAAGTGTTGAAAAATATGAGGAAAATAGAACATATCGGGATTGCCGTAAAGGACCTGAAAGCCTCCAACGAACTGTTTAGCAAATTGTTTGGGGAAGGGCCGTATAAGGAAGAAGAGGTGGCCTCCGAAGGGGTAAAAACCTCCTTCTTTGCCTCGGGCCCCAACAAGATCGAATTGCTGGAGGGCACCCGGCCAGACAGTCCCATATCGAAATACATCGAAAAGAAAGGGGAGGGCATCCACCATATTGCCTTTGATGTGGAGGACATCTATGCGGAGATCGAAAGGCTGAAGGGGGAAGGCTTTGTGGTGCTGAACGAAACCCCAAAGAAAGGGGCAGACAAT
>NZ_CEYNTP010000036.1:0-15678 GCF_982873095.1 Lentiprolixibacter sp.
ATATGTAATGCTCCATTACTGTACTCAGGGGGAACATCGGAGACGGTATAATCCCAGACACCGGTCCATCTCTTTTTGCTTAATGTACTATGTTCCACCTCTGGATTGGGAATCGTACCTGCATGGCTTTCCACTGGAGTGAGATACAGAAATACGGAAACAGAAGCCAGCCAAAAAATAAACAGTTTTAATTTCATTTTATTCGATTTTACTTTCCCTAAATGTACTGAATTTAATCCTGAGTTTTTAAAGGAAGTGAGCTAGAAAAAGAATGCACGTATCAAATTTTTGGCCATTTATATCCCATTATGCCCTACGAGCTCATCATTCTATTTGTGGCTATTTAACAACTACCGACGGGAAAGTATGAAAACCACACGCCGGTTGAGTTGCCGACCTGATTCAGAATCGTTGGACGCTACAGGGAATGCCCCTCCCTTCCCTTCCCAGGAAACGCGGGATTCTGAAAGCCCCAATTGGATCAGATACCGGGCCACCCCCATACACCTGTTTTCTGACAATGCCTGATTATACGCCCGGGTACCCACATTGTCTGTATGGCCATGGAGGGATATCTGGTAGTCCGGATGTTGGTTCAAATAGGAAAAGACCTGCTCAATCTCCTTTTTGGCTGCCCCTGATAACTGGTACTGATCAAATTCAAAGAGCACATTTTTAAAGGTGTGTTCCGCGTCAAGGGTGTCGTCCTCCAACTTTTCCTGTGATGTTTCTGCAAGCGGAGCCACGGGGTCTCTTATATCCTCTGGTCCTGTGAGGGAAACCAGGTCCAGGTAGTAATACGCCCCTTGCCGGGCTTGTCTTTTTCGTTTGGTTTTCAGAGTGCCCGCATTATCTTCAAAATTGCCAAGGGTCATATACTTTTCGCTACCCTTCGCCGTGAAGACGGTCCGCACTTCTACCCAGTCTTCCGTATCCCGGTGGAATTCTGTATCCGGGATCCGGATGAAGTGGTACTGGTTCGCGGGGGCACTGTAGCGGACCTTCCTGGACAAATTCTTTTTGGTTTTAAAATTCAGCGGATTATCTGAAAAAAGGACCCCGAACTCCCTTATGGCAAAATCCGATCGCTCTGCCAGGCTAATATAGAATGAAAGTTCGTACTGTTCTCCTTTTTTCAGTGTTTGGTATAATGTAGCCTGAAGGTATTCCCGGTAATCATCCGGGGCATAGAGGTATAATCCCGTGTAACCTGAGCCGAAATCTGCAGCCTGCTCCCCATTGAAATTTTTTGGGGTACCCATGTGAACGCTGCAATTGTGAAAATAATCGGTAGATCCAAGGGTAGGCGAGGTCCAGTCCACCACATCCTGATCCATATTCCCCAATTTTACCGGACATTGATGGTGTTCTTCAAAACTCGGATTCTTGACCAGGTTCTGGGAAAGGCCAGCCAGGTGGGTACCAAAAAGCAGTAAAATAGACCCAAATATATTTCTGTAAGCTACCACAATTAACACCTTAACAGTTTCTAAAATAGGAAATTATAGCGGCAAGGCCCAGATTAGGTCCAACACTTCGTCCATTGACTTTAGAGAGCGGTTAAACCGACCTGCCCAGTCATCAGGTCATCCCATAAGGAAAGTCTGTCCAGGATTAAAAGTCGAACTTGTACGTTGCACCTGCCAGCAGTTGCAAGCCCTGCACCCTGAAATTGGCCCAGCGCTGGTACTGGTTATTGGCCAGGTTGCTCGCCTTGGCGAATATGGACAGCTGGTCATTGAACCGATACCCGAGATGGGCATTGGCATCAAAAAAGGAATCCAATTCAACCAGGGTTGCCGGAAAATCCTCGGGGGGAACGTTTTGCACCACCTGGGAACTCAGGTCTTCCCTTTCCCCAACAAAGAAGAGGTTGGCCCCCAGGAACCATTGTTCCCCAATCTGGTAATCGAGGGTCAGGGCCCCTTTGATATTTGGCAGGTTCCAGGCAGGGTTATCCGTCTCCGTATCGTAATCGTAGATCTCTGCATTAAGGCCCAGGCTGAAGTTTCGGTTGACATCTATATTCAATTCCCCGAAGATCCCTAGGGTCTTGATATCATCATAGAAAAGCTCAAAGGAATTTCCGTAGTAATAGCCCTTTTCATCATTCCTAAAGGTGTTTTCAGGTGTTAATTTGAAAAGCGGCACCCTGTTTTCAGCGGCATAGGACCCTCTAAGATTATAGCTTACGTTGGGTGTCAGCTGCCCCTTGATACCGATATAGGCATTGTACTGCTGGTCTGTAGGCTGTATTACAAGAGCAGGTGCCAAAAAAGGATTTTCCTCAGTGAAGTTGTAAAAGGAGTTTTGCCGCAACTCACCGGACACCCCTCCATAGGCGATGGCGACATCATCAAGCAAACGGTAACTTGCATTCACCTCAGGGTAGATATAAAAATTACTATCACTCAATTCAGTATCAAGTCCGTAGAACAGGTTTGCGCCCAGGTTTAGAGTGAGGTTATCTCGGAGGATCACCAGACTCGGGGATACGCTTGCCTGGAAGAAACCATAGTCGATCCCTGCCTGGTTTTGAATTTCACTTAGCGGGGCATTTTCAAAACTACCTCCCAGGTAGTCGACTGCCCCTGAAAGGATCAATTTTTCTTCAGTTACGGGAAACTCAAGGGTTGAGGTAAACACCAGGCGGTTCTCTGCCGAAGACAGCTCGTCCCAGAACCGTCTCACCAGGATTTCGGCAGATCGAAATACAGATTCTTCCAGGTTGAGGTGGCCCGCTGCTTCCACATTAAAATATTGCTGCTGCTCATCAATTCCCTCGATAATAACCGGATCTGTAATGCTTTGGGGCAAGCCATACCAGTTGTACAACCGATGCCCGGCACCCAAACGGGCACCCCAGTCAAAATCCCGGTCGCGCTTGGTGTAGTGCCCATAAAGGTCAGTGTTGTAAAAATCGGTGTCCAACGGGGTCTCATCAATATCGCCACGGGAGGAGAAATGATTAAGTCCAATATCCAGGCGTTCGTTTCCTCGGTCGATCTCCCTGCTGGTATAAAAATCCACAAGGGCATTGTTGAAATTTCCCAGCGCAACAGAGGCATATGAATTGAACAGCTTCTCCGGTTTTGCCCTTTGTACCCCGGCCGCCCTGCCCTTTGCGGGGGTAAAAGTGGAGGCCACAGGGACTGAAAAAATGCTGTAGTTGATTTGTTTCTTCTTTAGCACCATGGAATCGTCAAGGCGAGGTAATGCCTTGATTTTAAATACCTCGGAAACCGTTGGCGAGTAGGGCTTGACCACAGTAACGGTTTCGGTGCCAATTTCGGTTTCCTGTCCCCGGCTGAATAGGATTCCCGCCAGGCTAAAAAATAACAGGGATATCTTTTTAATGTTCATGCTGTTCTCGCTTTTAATTCCCCTCAGGATCGATTGATGAATTCCGTTCTGCCTCGAGTAGTTTTATGCGCCTGAGTTCATTGGAGGCCTCCTCTACGATCTCCGGATACTCCCCAAAATTCTTGGTGATACTCTCGAGGATATAGGTGGCCTGGTAGGCATCTTCCAGTGCGTAAAAGTTCCTTGCCATGATAATAAGGCCTTTTCCGCCCCATTCCTTGTAGGCGGCATAGGACTTGGCCAATTTCTGCACGGATGCATTTGACCCTTCATAATCCTGTGCTTTCTCTTTGAAATAGGCGTCGTAATACAGGGCTTCAGCGGCCAGTTCCCCGGTAGCAATGGGCAACACTTCGCGATATGCGCTTTCGGCCAGGGATT
Organism: Lentiprolixibacter sp.; assembly: GCF_982873095.1. Taxonomy (NCBI): domain Bacteria; kingdom Pseudomonadati; phylum Bacteroidota; class Flavobacteriia; order Flavobacteriales; family Flavobacteriaceae; genus Lentiprolixibacter; species Lentiprolixibacter sp. The sequence continues at coordinate 3,745 of NZ_CEYNTP010000036.1, forward strand.
CGTTGTTGGTTCTAATGGCTGACCTTGCAATCATTATCTTGGCATCGCTGCGTATACGATTGTCAATATTGTCTGCCACCAAGACCTTCTCTGCATATTCCAGGGTGTTGTCATAGGCCCCTTGCTCATAGTAGATCTTCATCAGGTTCGATTGTGCAAAGGTTCTGTTCTGAGTGATCTGCGCTGAATTCTCAAGGCGGATCAAATAGGGAACAGCAGGGTTGTTCTGACCGGTTTTCAGGAGTAATTCAACCACACGTGTAAGTGCCTGTTCGGTAAATTGGCTGGGGCCTGCGTCGGCCACGTTCTGGTAGCCGGGCAAAGCGCTTTCCCACCGTTCCTGGGCGTAATACAATTGGGCCAGCCTGAAATTCGCCTCCAGGGTGTGCAGGCCGTTGGGAAAGTCATTCAGATAGTTGGCATAGCCGCGGATGGCCGCATCCGTTTTGCCTTCGATCCTTTGCTTTTCAGCCGATTCAAATGTTGTGTTGTCCAGCTCGGCATCAGTTACTTCAACAAAATCTATCCCCTTTACCCAGCGAGCATATTCATCAACCCTACCCATATCCACATAAATGAGCTTGGCAGTAGCTACGGCCTGCCTCGCCTCCTGGCTTCTGGAATGCTCAGCTACAACCTTCCGGAATTTTTCCAGTGCGGCTTCGTTCTGATTACCGTTGTAATACACCAGCCCCTGCCGCAATAACGCACGTGATACAAAAGGACTGTTTTCATATTCAGCAATAAGACGATCATATGCTTTGAGGCCGGCATCCTGTTGGTTTTCCTTCACATAGGTACTCCCCAGCTCAAAAAGGGCGTCGTCCCGGAGTGAGGAATTGCTGTAACGATCAACAAACCGGTTCAGTTCCCTTAATTTACTACTGGTTTCCCCAATAAAGCCATAGCTCATGGCTTTCTGGTAAGCGGCGTAATCCCTTTCCTTGCTCCCGCTTTGGATCACCTGGTCATAGGCAGCCACAGCAGGCCCGTACTGTCTTGTCACAAAATAAGCGTCTCCCATCCTCAGGAGTGCATCATTTCTAAGATTCCCGGCATTCTGTTGTCCTGTAAACTTCTTGAAAAATGCAACGGCCTGATCGTACTGCTCCAGCTTGAAATGGGTATATCCCAGGTGATAGTTCACCGTATTGTATTCTTCAGTAGCAGTTGCCATCGGATTCCCCAGAAATTGCTGGTACCCTTGTTTCGCCTCATCGAAACGATTGAGCAGGTAGGCAGACTCGGCCTTCCAGTACAGGGCCTTCGCCAGGAATTTTTGATCTGTGCCACTTTCTGCAGACTTTTCAAAATGGGCCAGCGCCTCTGAATATGCATTTTCCAGGAACAGTTCCACCCCGCGATAAAAAGCCACTTTCTGGTAAGTGTCCTTACTGGCATAGCTGCGATTGGCTTCCAATAATTCCAGGGCACCCTTGAAGTTGCCAGAGGTGATGTAAGAATCCACCAGCAATTCCTGTATTTCCGGGGCGTATGCATCGCCGGGATGAGCAGACAGGTAGTTGCGAAGCACCTGTGGCACAGATTCGTAAGGATTGCCTATCTCATAACTGAGCCGGGCATAATTGAGCGAGGCATCTTTAGCGATTTCCGGACTGAATTCCATTTGGGAAGCATTTCGAAAGGCGTTAAGGGCTTCAGATTTCTTATCGAGTTTCAGATAGCATTCCGCCAGGTGGTAGTAGGCATTTTGTGAAACGCTGTTGGTCCCCCCGATAATTTTATTGAACTGCTGGATGGCATTGGCGTAATCTTCCTGTTTGTAGTAGCAATACCCGAGCAGGTAATAATCAGTATTGTTCCACTTGCCGCGTTTGCCCTTGTAGGCTTCCAGATAGGGTATGGCGGTGTTGTACTCCCCCAGGTTGAAATAACTTTCCCCTATGATCTTATTCAACTCCGATAACTCTATCCTGTTAGCCTTTTCCAACTGTGCTTCTGCAAGGTCGATGGCCTCCTGGAAATTACCCAGCTTAAAATTCATGTCTGCCTGGTAGTACGATAATTTATCGTTGAGCAGTTCAGGGTCCGTTATCTGATCGAAACGCTCGTTAGCCTTTTCATAATCATCTTCCTGGTAGGCAATATACCCCAGGTAATACTTAGCTTGAGAACCGTATTTCGGGGAATTGATGACGCGATTGAAATAGCGCTCGGCATCCCTGGGCTTCTTTGATGCGTACAGGGAATAACCCAGGTTAAAATTAAACCGCTCCCGGTCCTTGGGTGCGACTGCCCCCTGCTCAACTTTTCTGTACCATTTGAGGGCATAGGGGTATTTCCCATTTTCAAAGTAATAGTCGGCCACATCCATAAAGGCAGAATTGCGTTTGGTGGAAGTGGGATATTGTTCCACAAAATCTTCCATCAACCGGTCGGCCCCAAGTTGGTTTAACCGCACGGCTGCATTGGCAACATAGTAGGCACTGTTTGCCTGTGTCTCCAGGTCCTGGCTTGCGGCGTTCACCTCCTGGAAGATCGATTGCGCTGCCTGGTACTGCTTATTGTTGTACAGGGCCAGGGCTTCCTGGTAGCGCTTTTGTTCGTGTGTGTATATCCTGGATTCCTGGGCTGCAGTGGGAAGTACCCACGCCCACAGGCATAGAAATGCCCCGGTTTTAATCATTTTCATGCTGTCCAAACACTTTAGTTTTCCCGTCTTTCCCCTTATAACGGCAAATATGGGTTTACAGTATACCAGGCAATGAATTAAAAGAATTTTGCAGGGGCAAAGAAGGTATTCTGTTCGAACTTATTACTTTTATATCAACATTTATAAAGATGGCAGAAAGCATACTTAGTCTGAAGGATGTTGGTGTGTACCAGCAGGAGAATATGATCCTTAAGGGTATCGACCTGGAAGTGAAGAAAGGGGCGTTTGTCTACCTGATCGGCAAAACAGGCAGTGGCAAAAGTAGCTTTATGAAGACGTTGTATGCCGATTTACCCCTCAAAGAAGGTGAAGGCCAGATCGTAGGGTTTAACCTGAAATCCCTGCCAGAAAAAGACATTCCTTACCTAAGACGGAAACTGGGAATTGTATTCCAGGATTTCAAGTTGCTCCCCGACCGGAACGTAAACAACAACCTGCGTTTTGTTTTGAAAGCCACAGGCTGGAAAGACCCCGCCAAAATGGATGCCCAGATCGAAAAGGTACTGGATAAGGTGGGCATGAAGACCAAAGGTTTCAAATTTCCCCACGAACTATCCGGAGGGGAACAACAACGCATCGCCATTGCGAGGGCCCTCCTGAACGATCCAGAACTTATCCTGGCAGATGAGCCCACCGGAAACCTTGACCCGCAAACCAGTGTAGAAGTTATGAAGGTGTTGCAGGAAATCAACCAGGCGGGCAGGACCATATTAATGGCCACACATGACTACGCCCTTATCCTTAAGTACCCGGCCAAAACGTTGAAATGCGATGGGTCCAAGGTTTTTGAAGTGGTTCAAAAAGCCGTTTAATCTAATACCAGTCTAGTGTTATTTAAAAAGCAGGAGCATCAGGGGGCAAAGAAAGCCAACCTGATCATTGGCGTCCTCCTGTTTTTTATTTCTATCCTGCTTTTGGTCATTACTGGTCCCCTTGGTTTTATCTACGGGCTGTTCCACGCCTTATTTACCAGGGGATTTTCCGGATTAAGCGGATATACCTTGAAAATCGCCATTTCTATAGACCAGCTGGGAAATGTAATCATGCAGCACCTGCTCAACCTGCTTTGGATCAGGGATGGGGGGTATAAATTCGGGAACAGGGACGAAACCATTTCCAGTGCCCTGGGGCGAAACAAGCTTATGGGTACGCTGACCCCTTTCGGTAAAGGAATTGATTACATCCTGGACCTCATCGATCCCAACCACAGTTTAAATTCCATAGATTATTATGTTGAGCCCAGTGAAAACCTGATCGATAAGATGGCCTGGATCCTGATTAAGGACAAAAAAATACTCTGTGTCCGGAGTAAAGGCAAGAAATTGTTCTATTTACCTGGGGGCAAACGCGAAGCCGGAGAATCGAATAAGGAGGCCCTCACAAGGGAGATCCGGGAAGAACTGCAGGTGGACCTGATCAGAGACACCATAGAACCACTGGGGATCTTTATCGCCCAGGCTGACGGGCAAGCCGCAGGGGTGCAGGTACGCTTACGCTGCTACACGGCGGGGTATGAAGGCACCCTTCAGGCAGGGAACGAGATCGAAGAGATGGCGTGGCTGAGCTACGGGGAACGCTCCAGGGTATCCCTGGCGGGCCGGGTGGTCCTAGAACACCTGAAGCGGCAGGGGGATTTATGAGCCCTATTCGTTTGCCCCAAAAGATTTTGTTACATTTACCGGCACTGAACAGAAACACAACACCAAACTATACTGCAGATTAATGAACGTACTGGGAATTGATATTGGGGGCTCCGGAATGAAGGGAGCAATTGTAAACTCCAAAACCGGTGAAATGCTCACCGAAAGGTTCCGTATCCCGACCCCTCCTTCAAGGAAGCCTGAAGAAATGGCCGAGGTGGTCAAGCAAATCGTGGATCACTTCAACCACAAGGGACCGGTAGGGGTAGGTTTTCCAACAGTAATCAAGCATGGGGTATGTAAGTCGCCCGGAAATCTGCACAAGAGTTGGATGGATGTAAATGTCAAGGAGCTCTTCAGCAAGGCCACGGGCTTGCCCGTAGCGGTAATCAATGATGCCGGGGCAGCCGGATATGCCACGATGAACTACGGTGTTGGCAAGGGAAAGGAAGGCCTGGTGATTATGATTACCATTGGCACCGGTTTAGGCAGCGGTGCGTTTTTCAACGGAGAGTTGATCCCTAATTTTGAACTGGGCCAGATCCCGTATAAGAAATACAAGAAAATAGAAACCTGGGCGGCTGCCTCTGCGAAGGAAAGGGAAGGCTTGTCCTTGAAGAAATGGGCAAAACGCTTTAATGTTTTCCTGGGCCTTGTAGAACTTCTCGTTTGCCCGGACCTCATTATCCTGGGGGGAGGTACCTCCAAGCACTTTAAAGATTTCGAAAAGTACATCACAATAAATACCCCGGTTATCCCTGCGGAACTGCAAAACCACGCAGGTATTATCGGAGCTGCAGCAGCGGCACTCCATGAAATACCTATGGATTGAGTCTCGGTCTAGGAAGACTTACTGCGCTTCCGATCTACTTCCCTGAGCATAATTTTCCGTAACCTCAGACTATTGGGGGTTACCTCAACGTATTCGTCCTTTTGAATGTACTCCAGGGCCTCTTCAAGGGAAAACTTTATGGCCGGAACAATACGCGCCTTTTCATCAGAACCTGCCGCCCGGACGTTGGACAGTTTTTTCGTCTTGGTTACGTTGACCACCATATCCTCCTGCCTGGAATTCTCACCGATTACCTGGCCCTCATAGATGTCTTCCCCGGGGTCGATAAAAAAACGTCCCCTTTCCTGGAGTTTGTCGATGGAATATGGGATGGCCTTCCCGTTTTCCATAGAAACCAGGGAACCATTGATCCTTTGAGGGATATCTCCTTTCATAGGTTGGTACTCCCGGAACCGGTGGGCCATGATGGCCTCCCCTGCTGTGGCAGTGAGCAGCTGGTTCCTAAGACCGATAATCCCTCTGGATGGGATCATAAATTCACACACCATACGGTCACCTTTGGTTTCCATGCTGATCAGTTCCCCTTTTCTAACCGATACCATCTCCACGGCCTTTCCGGATACCGTTTCTGGCAGGTCGATGGTCAGTTGTTCTACGGGTTCACATTTAATCCCATCGATTTCCTTTATGATCACCTGGGGTTGCCCGATCTGCAATTCATACCCCTCACGGCGCATGGTCTCAATCAAAACGGATAGGTGCAATACCCCCCGTCCGTAGACCATGAATTTATCAGCGCTATCCGTTTCTTCTACCCGCAAGGCCAGGTTCTTTTCCAGCTCTTTTTCCAGGCGTTCCTTAAGGTGCCGGGAGGTTACATATTTCCCATCCTTGCCGAAAAACGGACTGTCATTGATGGTAAACAACATGCTCATGGTAGGTTCATCGATAGCAATGGTCTGGAGGGCTTCAGGGGCTTCTGCATCTGCCAGGGTGTCCCCAATCTCAAAACCTTCCAAGCCGGTAATGGCACAAATGTCGCCCGCTTCTATTTCACTGACTTTCTTGCGCCCCAAACCTTCAAAGGTAAAGAGTTCCTTGACCTTGGATTTAACCACAGTACCGTCCCTTTTTACGAGAGACACGTTCTGGCCTTCCATAAGTGTACCGCGTTGTAAACGGCCAATCGCTATTCTTCCCGTGAAGGAAGAATAATCGAGGGAGGTGATCAACATTTGGGTAGTTCCCGGCAGGGCGTGGAAACTGGGGACATGTTCCAGTACCATTTCGAGCAAGGGCTCTATGGAAGTTGTCTCCTGTTGCCAATCTTCGCTCATCCAGTTATTTTTGGCTGAACCATATACCACCGGAAAATCTAGTTGCCATTCTTCCGCACCGAGTTCAAACATCAGGTCAAACACCTTTTCGTGTACTTCATCCGGTGTACAGTTTTCCTTGTCCACCTTATTGATCACCACACAAGGTTTCAGCCCCATTTCCAGAGCTTTTTGCAGCACAAATCGGGTTTGAGGCATAGGGCCTTCAAAGGCGTCAACCAGCAGCAATACCCCATCGGCCATGTTCAGGACACGTTCCACCTCACCACCAAAATCGGCGTGACCAGGCGTATCGATAATATTGATCTTGGTGCCCTTATAATTGACCGATACATTCTTAGAGACAATGGTAATCCCCCGTTCCCGTTCCAGGTCGTTGTTGTCCAGGATCAGTTCTCCGGTTTTCTCGTTATCCCGGAAGAGTTTGCAGAAATGCAGGATCTTGTCGACCAAGGTGGTCTTGCCGTGGTCTACGTGAGCGATGATAGCAATGTTCTTCGTGTGCGACATACGTGGCTTTTAAGGCCGCAAAGATACTCCTTATTTTGTTGCTGGTAATTGGGTTACGAAAAAACTTGACCCCTGAATCCCAGGGTATTCGACGAGGGCTAAGTGCTAGTCCTTATCAAAACTGGGCTTTCGGGACTTTCGCTTTGTCGCAACCCATCCAAAATTGATTCCGATCAGTGGACCATATCCAGAAGGCACCCCATCCCCTCTGTAATATCCACCTCCTACTTCAATATTGAAGTTAAAACCGCGATCATTGGTACGTTGTATCCCATAGACCATCCCATAAAATCCAAGATTGTAATCATCCGGAACAATATTGGTCGTTAGTCGAAGTTGGGAAAAGAAAATGGCCTGTGCTGCAGCTATATAGTTCCCAGAGTTTCCGGAAACATTTTTTCTCAGGTTTTCACGTCGCCTCAGGTTATGGTAATAGCGATACCTGTTATTCAGGGCCAGCCCAATGGCATAGCCCTCTTTGTAAGTGGCCATAGCGAGACCGAACGATGAAGAAACCGTCTGATTCCGAAAAAGGCCTAGTTCATAACTCAGGCCAGGGCTTAGGAGGTCGAACCTAAACTGATGCCTTTCCAAATAAATAGGTCCGCTACCCTTTTCGGAAATGCGAAGCGATTGTGCATCGGTAACGAATACGGACAAGCACAAGAGTATAAGGATTCCGTTTTTTAGCATAGCCTTTGAATCACCATGATTAAATCTAAAAAGGATAATGCGGTTTAGTACTATCTTTGTGCAAAATTTAAGAGATGAAACTGAGTGCTATCCCGCAGATAAAGTATGCCGAGGGTTCTAACTTTTTCCTCCTTTCCGGCCCCTGTGCCATTGAAGGGGAAGAGATGGCGCTGCGCATTGCTGAACGCATCGTGAACATTACCGATAAGCTTAAGATCCCTTACGTCTTTAAAGGGAGTTTCAAGAAAGCCAACCGCAGCCGGGTGGATTCCTTTACCGGTATCGGGGATGAAAAAGCGCTGAAAATACTTAAAAAAGTATCCGAAACCTTCGAGGTTCCCACGATTACCGATATCCACGAGGTAAGCGATGCAAACATGGCAGCAGCCTATGTGGATGTGCTGCAGATCCCTGCATTTTTAGTAAGGCAAACCGATCTGGTGGTCGCCGCTGCAAAAACCGGGAAAACCGTGAACCTCAAAAAAGGACAGTTCATGAGCCCGGAAAGTATGGAGCACGCCGTCAGAAAGGTAACCGATTCCGGAAACGAACAGGTCATGATTACAGACAGGGGCACCATGTTTGGCTACCAGGACATGGTGGTTGATTTTCGTGGGATCCCTACAATGAAGCAGTATGCCCCGGTGGTTCTGGATGTCACCCATTCCCTGCAACAGCCTAACCAGGCCTCGGGAGTTACCGGTGGCCGGCCCGCACTGATTTCCACCATGGCCCGGGCAGGTATTGCCACGGGAGTCGACGGCTTGTTTATGGAAACCCATTTTGACCCTGCCACCGCCAAGAGCGATGGGGCAAATATGCTTCACCTCGACCTGCTGGAGCCTTTATTGAGCGATCTGGTAAGTCTCAGGGCAACGGTTAATGAACTGGACCGTTCGTAATCCCCTCGGGTCTACTTCCAAAAGCCTTTCCCTTTTACCGAATAGGCATCCTGCAGCACTGCAACAAGGATATCTTCATTAATGTCCCCGGGAGCATGATAGCGGAGCGACTTCATTATCTTCCTGCCTGCTGTGGTCATGTGTTCGAGATGAACACTTAGATGCGCAGCAGACCAGAAACCGATATCCACATAATCCTTCGACCGATTGAGATAGCAAAAGGGCTTTCCCTCCAGATAATAAAATGGAATGCGATATTTATATTTCAGTTTAAGTTGGGGGTAGGTGGATTCAATGACCAGTTGCAGCTGCAGCAGCATGCTTTTGAATGGTTCAGGTTGTTTCAGGATATATTCTTCCGCGGGATTCATGGTACAGCGACCTTCACTATCAGGCGGGTTGGAAGGAAAATGCGTGAAACTCCTTATGGAAATCTGCGGCAATGCGGTTAGCTAACGGTAAAGGAGTGCTCTTACCAATCCTCAATTCCCGGGAGCCGAGGTCCACATCGAAGTGAAAAGCTGAAAAATCTCCACGGCATTCATATTCCAAGCGGTCCATAAGGAACCGTGTTATGCGCGGACGCAGGCGGTATTCCAGTTCTATGCAGAACTTGCGCAGGGAATCGTCGATTTCTTTGTCGGAAATCCAATTAAATTTCATTGCGAAAATGGTTGCAAGAGCTTTTCAATATAGTGATTTTTTTGTCGAATTTTTAATGGTCAAAAAGCTATCCGACAAATAGTATAATTTTCGGGATTTTCAGAGAAGTAAAGTATTAACAGCATGACACAAAAGTCATGTATACTGAATTATTCCTTCCCATCTACATAGTCCTGCAGATAGGCATACCGCGGGGTAAGTTTTCCGTTTTTGGTCATACGCGCCCTCTCGAGAATGCCATCCGCGTCGCCATTGTAAAAGGCAGGGATAACTTGTTGTACAAAGGCTTCGCCAAACCCTTCACTGGCATCCCTTGGCAATTCGGCAGGAAGGTTGTCCACAGCCATTACCGCAACCGCCCCGGGATCGGAAAAGTTAGTTTCCTTTCCGGTTTTACGGTCGTAGCCATATACAGGATCCGATATGGTAGATGCTCGTATCGTGGTAGCCACAGGCCCGTCTATATCACAACTGATATCAGCTACGACTTTTATTTGGAATTCCGAATGCTGTATATCTTCCCTAGTGATCAGGTAGGGTGCCCCGTCCCCGTAAAAATGGCCGGCAATATAAAGGTCCGTTACACGGGTATAGCGAAAGAAATTGGCTTCATAGGCTTCGGGGTGTATGAAAAAGTCTTCCATGGGGAGTAGCTGGCCGTCCCTGCGTTTGTTGTAGTCCAGCACATCGATCTGACAAAATACCGGCACGTCAAACTCCTTTTCCAGGTAATCGGTTACGCTGACTTCCTTTAGGCCCATACCCACTAGCATTTCCCGGGCACCATTACCAACACGGCCTTTTCCCGTGAGCAGGATTTTTATTGGCGGCATTTGCAGCTTTTTGAGTTCGGAGATCAAGGCCTGTTGATCTTTTAGTGCAGTTGCACCGGGAAGGTTGTAGCTGCCGGATTTAAGGCCATAGGCCCTGATCCCATTGTAAGCGCCAACAATCCCAGCGTATCGTCCAAAGGCTACTAAACGGATACCTTTTGGATCGGTCAAGACCTCATGGTCATAGAGCTCGATATTCTTTTTAAGAATGGCCTGGAGCAATTCCCGGTTATAGGGTTGTTTTTTGATGGTATGTGAGAAGAAAAAGTATTTTTTATTGGCGATCAGGGCTTCGATCGGTACTTCTTTGACACCCAGTAAGACCTCACAATCCGAAAGATCAGCAGCTACATGAATTCCCTTTTCTTGGTATTCTTCATCTGAAAAGGCCCGAATTGGTGAAGTTTCTACGGTAATTCGTGCCTGGGGAAAGTGAGACAAGACGTTTTGACAGGCTTTGGGAGGCAACACCACCCGCTGGTCTGGCGGGGATTTGCGTTCTCTGATGATTCCGAAATGCATAAATGGGCTTTGGTATAAAATTTGCTCCAAATTACGTGGAATTGCAGGGACAGGCAAATTCCTCCGGCACTAAACTTACGGAGGACAGATTTTTGCTAACTTCGCAATCCTTTCTACGGATCAACGTTCTTTAACAATATGGGGCCGACTGGTTTTGACAGCGAGACCAATGGCGATGTAAGCATGCCGAGCGCTGGGATACAGCTCGTTAATCTCATGTTTCACACTTTTAAATGGCGAATCTAATTACGCTTTAGCTGCCTAATTGACTGAATTATAGTAAGTCCTGGCCTAGTCCCGCAAGGCGGGAAAGCTGAATGTCCCTGGATAGCCCTTGTTGACGGCGATCTTTATCGGGGCACCATAAAAGTCAACACCGCCTGCTTTGAGCTTCGGTAAGCAGGTTAACCTAAAGAAGCTAAGTGTGTAATGGGCGGTTTTTGGTCAGTTACACATCGAAAAACAAACAAAAACTAAGCATGTAGAAAGCATGGTAATTGCTTGTTTGGACGAGGGTTCGAATCCCTCCGGCTCCACGATCAAATACGAAACCCGCCGGATTTCCGGTGGGTTTTTTGTTTCCGAAATGCGAACCGAGCTTGCTCGAGTGAGCTAAGAGGGAACAAAAATATCGTCTTGGCGCTGCCAAGACGGGGTTTGTATTTGCAGTACGGGATCTCAAGGGATCACCGCAGGTAATCCCTCTGTTTATTTCTCCATATAATGAAAAGAACGCACACCAGCTCTAAATCAATCTTCCTATAAGTACAAAACGTCAAAGGCAGGTTTGCAGTACGGGATCTCATGGGATCACCGCGGGTAAACCCTTAGCTGCTATGCATTGACTTTTACAGCTCCTTGAAGACAAGCAAGGGAAAGCGGGTTTTAATCTTCAAGGACGATATTACAGGCTATAATTACCATTCCTGTGTATAATTTTTGCAAGAAATTGCCTAATTTCCCCTATCCATCTATGGTTGAAGGAGTTTATTTAGATAAGACGCTGTAAGCGAACTCCTGATCAGGATCGGAAAGAAGACCATCCCCATGGAAAAGATGCAGACCAAAAAAAATACTTCCCTGGAAACCTATTTTGAAAGGTTCCGTAAGAACATCATCGGTATAGACCAGACGTTCACTTCTGCCTACGGGAAAAAAAAGATCCTTTATGCAGACTGGATCGCCAGTGGGCGGCTCTACCGGCCCATTGAAGAAAAACTGTTAGCGGACTTCGGCCCATTCGTGGCCAATACACATACGGAGACTACTGTAACCGGCACAACCATGACGCGGGCCTATGCAGAGGCAAGACACATTATCAAAGAGCACGTGAATGCCAATGACGAGGATGTGCTGATCACAACAGG
>NZ_CEYNTP010000037.1:0-13716 GCF_982873095.1 Lentiprolixibacter sp.
GGTCTAGAGCCTCTATGATCTCACCTGATTTTGTTGGGCAAACAATTGCTGTTCCAGGTCGAGGATGCGCTCCTGAGCCCCCAGGATTTTAGCTTCGTATTCTTTGAGTTCCTCGGTGATATATCGCTCGGCATTTACCAGGGTTTGTTTTCGGACCCATTCCTCCGGGACTTTATCCTTGTGGGTATTGCGGACCTCGATATAGTAGCCAAAGACATTGTTGGAAGCTATTTTTAAGGAGGGTATCCCTGTGCGCTCTGTTTCCCGCGACAACATCTGGTCCAGATAGGCTTTGCCAGATGTAGCCAATCCCCGGAGTTCGTCCAGTTCTTCGGAATATCCCGGTGCGATAACATCACCTTTCTGTATATGCGTGCCGGCTTCTTCCTGTAGCATTTCTTTGATGCGGCTACCCAGTGCTTCACAGGGGGAGATGTGGTCTCCCAATTTTTTAAGTGCGACGCATTCTGTGTGTTCAAGCAGCTGTTTCACAGGTTTGATGGCTTCAAGGGAATTTTTTAACTGTACCGTTTCCCTGGGATTGATCTTACCTGTCGCTATCTTGGAAACCAGGCGTTCCAGGTCTGATAGTTTCACCAGGTAGCTCTGCAGTTTTTCCTGCAGCTCTTCCGATTCCAGGAGATGGGCTACTCCTTCGTGCCGTTTTTTGATCTTCCCTATATTTTTTAACGGAAGGGCCAGCCATCTTTTTAGCATGCGCGAGCCCATGGGGGAAAGCGTCTTATCGATAACGTCCAGCAGGGTTACAGCCTGCTCGTGCTGGGAATGGTACAATTCCAGGTTACGGATCGTGAATCGGTCCATCCAGACGTATTCCTCTTCGGCAATCCGCTGGATTTTATTGATATGTCTCAGCTGGTTATGACGTGTTTCAGAAAGGTAATGCAGTACTGCCCCAGCAGCCAGGATGCCCTGTTTCAGGTGGTCGATACCAAAGCCTTTCAGTGAGGTGGTTTTAAAATGGCCCGTTAAACTTTCCTGGGCATAGTCTTCCTGGAAAACCCAGTCATCAACCAGAAAGGTATGCCAATGGCCCCCAAAGGATTCCTTAAAAGTGGTCTTTTCTGTTTTGGAGACCAGGACTTCTGAAGGACCAAAATTCTGTAGCAGTTTATCTACCTGTTCCTGGTTTCCTTCGGCGGTCAGGAATTCCCCCGTGGAGATGTCAAGAAAAGCAACACCCAGGCTTCTGGCCCCGAAATGTACGGCACATAAAAAATTGTTTTTCCGGGCATTCAGGATATCGTCATTGAGTGCAACCCCTGGCGTGACCAGTTCTGTTACCCCCCTTTTTACAATGGTCTTGGTAAGCTTGGGATCTTCGAGTTGGTCGCAAATAGCCACTCGCTGTCCGGCGCGCACCAGTTTTGGCAGGTAGGTGTTTAACGCATGGTGCGGAAAACCGGCCAATTCCGTGCGATCCCCTCCATTGTTACGTTGTGTGAGAATGATTCCCAGGATCTTTGCCGCTTTTACTGCGTCTTCTCCGAAAGTCTCATAGAAATCACCTACCCGAAACAGTAAAAGGGCATCGGGATATCGTGTCTTGATGCTGTTGTATTGCTGCATCAGCGGTGTCACTTTCTTCGTTTTTGCTTTCTTGGCCAAAGGGAATATTTTCTGTTACTTTTGCGGCTAAAGGGTAGCTACTAAAATACTACTTCTCTTCAGGAGGAGGAATACTTGTTGATATTTTCGGATAACTTGCGCCCACTTGAATTTCATATTGGTTTATCCGTCAACATAACAAAGCGAAAAGATGCGAAAACTACTGAATAGCGAGCTGGAACGGCTCACTGCAGAAGAATTCCGGGGGGCAGCTAAGACCCCTATGGTTCTGGTTTTGGACAATGTCCGAAGCCTGAATAACATCGGTTCTGTTTTTCGCACGGCAGATGCTTTCCTTGTAGAAAAGATCTACCTCTGTGGGATCACGGCCACGCCGCCCCATAAGGATATCCGCAAGACCGCCCTGGGGGCAACGGAAAGTGTAACATGGGAATATCGAAAAGATGCGGTTGCCTTGATAAGGGAACTGAGCAAAGACCATCACTGCCTCGCCGTAGAGCAAACCGAACAGGCCATTTGGCTTCAGGATTTTGAGCCCCAACCCGGAATAAAATACGCCCTGGTCTTTGGCAATGAGGTCAAAGGTGTAAGCCAGGACGTGGTAAATGCCTGCCACGGAGTATTGGAAATTCCACAATTTGGCACCAAACATTCACTGAATATTTCTGTATCTGCAGGCGTGGTGATATGGGACCTTTGGTCAAAAATCCAAAAGCATCCGGGTAAAAAAAAACCCTGACCATCTTGCGACGTCAGGGCACTCGATATATAGTTTGAGCTAGTTAGTTACTGAAAAAGGGATTGCAATAAAAGAAATGTAATTCAGCTGTGCAAATATTTTGTTAACTAATTGATAAGGGGTAAATAACAGCGGTGGAAGATTTGCGATGCCAAATTAACAATTGATCATATGTTCCATCAGGTTGTCCAATACCCGTTCGTAATCCGAACGCCGATCTACAAAATCCAGGTTGGTGACATCGATGACCAGGCGGTTGCTTTCCGGTATGGTTTTTAGAAATTCCACATACCCCTTGTTGATTTCTTCCAGGTATTGCGGGGCAATTTGTTGTTCGTAGTCCCTGCCTCGTTTCCGGATGTTTTCCAGCAAGCGTTTCGTATCCTGGTGCAGATATACATAAAGGTCCGGTTTCTTTACCTCCTTGTACATATAATTGAACAGTTTTCTATATAGCGCATATTCTTCCTGTCCCAGGGTTACCTTGGCAAAGATGAGCGATTTAAAGATGTCGTAGTCGCTTACCATAAACTTCTTGAACAGGTCGAACTGCTGAGTGTCATCCGTGAATTGCTGATAACGATCCGCAAGGAATGACATTTCAAGCGGGAAAGCGTATCGGCTCTGGTCTTCATAGAATTTCGGGAGGAAGGGGTTGTCGGCGAAGCGTTCGAGGACCAGTTTGGCGTTGAATTCTTCTGAGATCTTCTTGGCCAGGGTGGTTTTACCCACCCCAATATTGCCCTCAATGGCCAACAGGTGGAGTTGTGAAAAAAACTCCTCCCGGTTGGGATAGAGCTTGTACTGGCTTTTAACCAAAGTGCTGGAATCCTGGCATTGCTGCAAAAGGTTGCGCGTATCTTTCTGAAGCACCGGATGGTAAAATTGAGGGGCGATGTCTGCCAGGGGTTTTAGCACAAACTTTCTTTTCTCCAGCTGTGGATGTGGAATGCAGAGGTCATTGCTGCTCACCACTTTGTTCCCGTAATAAAGGATGTCAATGTCCAGGGTTCGTGAAACATAACCTGGTTCCTCACTTCGGTACCGGCCCAGGGCTGTTTCAATATGAACAATGGTCTTCAGGATATCTTCCGGAGACTTAGTGGTCTCCAGGGCAATGCAGGCATTTAGGAACGGGTCCCCGTCAAATCCCCATGCCGGTGTTTCGTAAACAGGGGACAAGGCGGTTGCCGGACCCAGATGATCACTGAGCATGATAACCGATCTTTGCAAGTGATAAAGCCGCTTGCCCAGATTGCTCCCAATGGAAAAATATGCAGTAACTACTTCCTCCATAACAGAACGGCAAATTAAAGAAAAGAATTCTACTAAATAGCCTTGTCGCCTAGTGATATTGGTTAAGAAAATCTTTAAATATCCCCAGATACGAGGCACAATGGTTATATTTGGCCGACAAGGACTGCGACAGTGTAGTGATGCGGGTCTTAGCCCAAGTTATTGATGTTTGAAGAGCTTTAGTATTACATGAAATTCCTAAGAAATTTACTGGCCTCTATAATCGGGAGTATGGTGGCTTTCGGGATCATATTTTTTATGTTTCTCATTTTCATAAGCCTTGCCGGGGCAGACGAAGGGGTAGTCGTCAAAAAAGACTCCGTCCTGGAATTTACCTTACCGCTTCCGTTAAGAGACTATACAGGGACAGATCAGTCAGATCCCTTCGCGGTATTGTTTGAGAAAACCCAGGGCCTGGATGAGGTTTTACACGCTATCCGTGTGGCGAAAACAGACGACAAGATTTCAGGAATAAGTATAAACAGCAATTTCCTTTTGGCAGGAACTTCCCAGGCACAGGCTATTCGAAGGGCGCTGGCCGACTTTAAATCCAGTGGTAAGTTCGTTTACGCCTACGGGGATATTTTCCTGCAGAAAGACTATTACCTGGCCTCCGTGGCAGATAGTGTGTTTATCAATCCTGTAGGGAGCATGGATTTCAAGGGGCTGTCTGCTGAGGTATTGTATTATAAGACCCTTCAGGAAAAAACCGGGGTCAAAATGGAAGTGATCCGGCAGGGAAAATTCAAGGGTGCGGTAGAGCCTTTCCTGTCAGATGAAATGAGCGAAGAGAACAGGACACAGCTAACCACCCTGCTGGAGGATGTCTGGAAAGTAATGCTGGACGAAATAGCTGAATCCCGTGGACTAACTGTCTTACAACTGGATCAGATCGCCGATACCCTTGGGGCCAGGACCCCTGAATATGCTAAGTCTTCGGGTTTGATAGACGAGATTCTTTTCCAGGACCAATACGAAGGCATCATTAAGAATAAGATGGGAGTGGCGGAAGATGAGAAATACAATGCCATAGCCCTTTCAGATTATGTACAGGTAGCCAACACCAAACGCCTGGACAGAGGAAAAGATCGCATCGCCGTGATTTTTGCCGAGGGTGAAATTCTGTATGGCAAGGGTGGCCCGGAATATATCGGTCAGGGTACCATGACCAAAGCACTAAAGAGGGTCCGCGAGGATGACAGGGTGAAAGCTGTAGTGCTGCGTGTGAATTCCCCCGGAGGCAGTGCACTAACCTCTGATATTATCTGGAGGGAGGTAATCCTTACCGGACAGGAAAAACCCTTAGTGGTATCCATGGGGGACGTTGCCGCATCTGGAGGGTATTATTTGGCCGCCGGAGCGGATAAGATCTATGCCGAAGCGACTTCGATTACCGGCTCTATTGGGGTTTTTGGTACCATTCCCAATATTAGTGGACTCGCCTCGAATGTTGGGGTCAATGCGGAGCAGGTGGGGACCAACAAAAATGCAGTGGATTATTCCTTCTTTGAGCCCATGTCTGATGGTTTCAGGGCCTATCTGCAAGAAGGGGTGGCCAATACCTATCAGACCTTTCTCGAACGTGTTGCCCAGGGCCGGAACATGGAATTGTCCGCAGTTGAGGAAATCGCCCAGGGGCGCGTATGGAGCGGGACAGAGGCCCAAAAACTCGGACTGGTAGATGAAATAGGTGGCCTGGAGGATGCCATTGCCGAAGCCGCCTCCCTCGCAGGCATTGAAAGCTACAGTATACGGAAACTCCCCAGGTATAAATCTGGTTTTGAACGTTTTATGGAAGATCTCGGCGGCGCAAGTGCCGAAGTAAGGGAAGCCTTAGTTGAAGAAGAACTGGGGGAAGAGGCCTACGGGATCCTCAGGGAGATCCGCTCAGCCGTAAAGCAGAAGGGGATTCAGGCGAGGATGCCATTTACCCTTAATATCCGCTAGATCATGACACCGAAGGATAAGAAACTGGCGTTTCGAATCTATCTCTATCTTGGCGCCCTGTTTATCACTTCCCTGGTGGTAAGCAATCTGATTTTTCAGAAATTCTTTTATTGGAAACCCTTTGGAGATGCAACCATTTTTGGCGCCCCGCTGTTTGAGATTTCTGTTGGGGTACTTCCTTACCCGATCACCTTCCTGATTACCGACCTTATTTCTGAGATTTTCGGAAAGAAGAAGGCCAACCAGATCGTAACTGCAGGGATATTCGCCTCTTTTTTTTCCATGGGGATTGTACTCCTTGCGGATCTGGCCCCGGCCATCCCTTCCTCTCCGGTTGATGACGAACTCTTTGGAAAGGTCTTTGCCCTTTCGCCCATCGCAGTGCTGGCCTCTATGATCGCCTATTTATGTGCCCAGTATGTGGATATTGCGATCTACCACTTCTGGAAACGGGTGACTAAGGGAAGAATGCTGTGGTTGCGGAACAATTTTTCAACCTTTTCCTCCCAATTCATAGACACCTTCACAGTAGTAGGACTCCTCTGCGTTTTTGGGGTGATCCCATGGAACATGTTTTACGGCCTGGTCGTAAGTGGGGTTATTTTCAAGATTTTTATCGCCTTCCTGGACACGCCCTTGCTCTACTTTTTTGTATTCCTGTTGCGCAGCCGCTTCAAATTGGAAATCGGTGAAGAAATAGATCTGGAAAAATAAAATAAATACCCCTATTTATTGTTTAAGTTGAGGAGGATAAGTATGCGGATATGAAAAAGAAACTACTTGTTGGCCTTTCTATACCGGTAGTATTGATTTTGGCCTTTTTGATAATTGTACCGTTATTCCTGGAGGCGAAAATCGGGTCGCTGCTCAGGGAAAATGTCAATAAACAGATTGAAGGGCAGTTCGATTTTAAAACGGCCAGCCTATCGCTGATTTCCAGTTTTCCAAATGCGGAATTATCCCTGGAAGGGCCCCATCTTACTACAAAAGCTCCTTTTGAAGGGGACACCCTATTCTTTGCACAGGCCCTGGAACTTAAAATGGGGATCTTTGAGTTGTTTAAGTCGGCCGAAGACCCCTTGACGGTAAAAAGCATCGTGCTGGTAAAAGGCAGCCTGAACCTCAGGGAGGACCTGGAAGGTCAGTTGAACTACGATATAATAAAGGAAATATCTGAAGGCCAGGAAGTGAACAACTCCTCGGAAGGATTCACCTTTTCCCTAAGTACTTATGAAATCGAGGAATCGGAAATCCACTATACCAGCCTGGATGCTGGCATCGACCTTGACATCCTTATAAGCAATCACACAGGAACTGGGGATTTGTCGCTCAAAGACAGCCAATTGGATACTCAGACCGAAGGCAGTTTATCCATCGCCCTGGACAGCGTGTACTACCTGCAGAACACCCCCTTTACCTGGCAGGCCCTGATCGGTATGGACCTGGAGGAGTACCGCTATCGATTTCTGGATAATAAGGCCAACTTGAAACAGCTGGCTTTGGTTTTTGATGGTGAGGTTCAGGTCGGGGACGATTATCAGGAATACGACATTAGGTTTGAAGCGCCTTCGGCAAAATTCCAGGACTTCCTGTCCATCCTCCCGGAACAATTTACAGGTAACCTGAGTACCCTCAACGCAGAAGGGGATTTTGAAATTTCCGGTATCCTGAAAGGTAGGTATTCAGAAGATGCGATACCTGAGTTTGATCTGGGCATCAAAACAGAGAATGCCAGGGTGCAGTATGCTCAGATGCCGCGTTCAATTAACGATATTTCCTTCCAGGCCGGGGTAGGGAACAATTCAGAAAATGGGAATATTAACCTGGAAGTAAAGGATGCCGCTTTCCGGATTGGCGAAGATGTATTTAACCTGAAAGCCCTGATCAAGGACATCTTAGGGGAGAGACTAACCGGGCTGTCGCTCAGGACCAATATGAATCTTGCTCATTTGAGTGAAGCCTATCCCCTGCCTGGTGGGGTAGGCTTGCGTGGCAGGTTGAAAGCTGATATACGTGCGAGTTTCAACGAGACCCTCTTGAGGCAGAAAACGTATGAGCAAATCCAGCTGGAGGGGAGTGCAGCTCTTACAAATTTTGTCTATACCGGCACGGCCTTTGCCAAAGATCGCATGTTGATTCAGGAAGCCCGGGGCAGTTTGGGGCAAAGTGATTTTGAAGTGGCCGGTAGCCTCTTTCCAATACTGGGGTACCAGTTAGGAGGGCGGGATTTGCAGGGCAAACTTAACCTCCGGTCCAACACCTTTAAGTTGGCAGATTTTATATCCGGGGCTAGTACAGAGGACAAGCAAACCGGTATGGATACGATTACTGCCATAAAAATACCGGAAAACTTGAATTTGGAGATAGCGGCCCGTGCCGGCAAGGTAGTGTACAATGAATTGGAATTAGACAATTTTAAGGGAACCATCAGGGTAAATGAAGGTGCAGTTGACTTTCAGGAGGTTACTACCGGCTTTTTAGACGGGAAACTTGCCCTGCAGGGATCCGTAAATACACGCATGGAACAGCCTCAGTTTGCCCTGGCCCTTGATGTACAACAGCTTCAGATCCAAAAAGCCTTCAGGGCTCTTGACCTTTTCCAGGCTTTGGTGCCCGTGGCAAGTGCCATGGAAGGCCGTTTTTCGTCTCAGCTTGCTGTAGCAGGGGACCTGACAGCGGATTTTAGGCCCGACCTGACTTCACTTACCGGCGAAGTTCTGGCAGAAGTACTCGCCGCCAATATGAAAGCCGACCGGTTACCAGTTCTGGAGAAGCTTAATTCGTCCTTTAACTTTTTTGACTTGAATAAGCTGGATCTAAGGGGCGCAAAAACCGCCCTGGCTTTTGAGAAGGGGAAGGTACGGGTGAAACCCTTTGGCTTTAAGTACGAAGATATCGCCATTCGGGTAGAAGGGGGTCACGGTTTTGACCGTTCTTTGAATTATCAGCTGAAACTGGACGTGCCAGCTAAATACCTCGGTCCGGAAGTACAGCGATTGGTGGCCAGTATTGGAGAAACCGATTTTAAGGACCTGAAACTACCTGTACAGGTGGGGATTACAGGGTCTCACAGCTCACCACAGATCAAATCAGACCTGAACAGTGGGGTGAAGGGCCTGACCAACCAATTACTGGAACTCCAGAAACAGAAAATGCTCAACAAGGGAAAAGACAAAGCCCAGGAATTGCTTAGTGGCGTTCTTGGTAAACCTGCGGATACTGCGAAATCCAAAGAAAGTGAAGCTGTAAAGGGAGTATTGGACGTACTCAAGAAAACCCCAAAGGACAGCACGGCAAAGGACTCCCTTAAAAAAACCGAAAACCCACTTGAGGAACAGGCGAAAGGATTGTTAAAAGGTCTTTTGAAAAAGAAAAAGAAAGATACGGTCAACTGATCCCCAGGGCCACGTAATATCCTTCACTACCCCGGATATTGAACACCGTGTTGTCTTCAAAAATAAGATACTGCCCTTTGATCCCTTTGAGCACCCCGCTGTAGGAAGGTGTTTTGGTTAGGTTGAGGCTTTTCACTTTTTCAGGATATTGCAGTACCGGAAAGTCCATATGAATTTCCCCTCCCTGGTCCAGGAAGTAGGGTAGGGTCTCCTGGGGCATATGGGATTTGAGTCGCTCCCGCCAGGTCTGCAGGTCTTCATCTTCCACCTGGTTGGTGAGCATTTTCCTCCAGTTGGTTTTGTCTGATACGTGTTCTTTTAAGGCTACTTCTGTGATTCCTGCCAGGTAGCGGTTGGGAACCTCGGCAATGAGTATGGCTTCATGAGCCCCCTGATCTATCCAGCGAGTGGGTACCTGGGATTTACGTGTAACCCCAACCTTAACAGAGCTCGAATTTGCGAGATACACCACATGGGGTTGTAACTGTACTTTTTTTTCATATTCCAGGTCCCGGTCTTCCTTGTCCAGATGGGCGGTACTCAGTTCGGGTCGCATGATCCACGCACCGGCCAGTGGGGTTTCAAAGAAGCAACTCTGGCAGAACCCCTGACGGTATATCGGCAGGTCTTCCCCACAGCGCAGGCACTGGTACTTGATAAAATCGATCTGTAACTGTTTGTCCAGTACCTGGTTGACATTGAGAAAATCCTGCTCAAAAAGCATATAGTACTGTATGGGCTGGCCCATCTCTGTCTGCATCTTCTGAAGAACACCCTGGAACTGCATGAAATTGTGAAGCTTTAAATCGGTTAAAAATTATAAACTTATCCCTATTTTTAGGCAAACAAAGATATTCAAAAATGCCGATCCCGCTGTTCAATTCCATAGCGTCCTGGCTACTGAAAAAGCGTTATCACCAGATTGAACTCTTCCTGAAATACCCGGCAGAAGTTCAACAGGAGGTGCTGCAGCAGTTGCTTAACCTGGCTGAAGAAACGGAAGTGGGAAAAAACTATGAATTTTCAACCATACCCGACTACAAAACCTATGCAGACCGGGTTCCTGTGATCACCTACGAGGAGATGGAACCCCTGATAGAACGCACACGAAAGGGGGAGCAAAACCTTTTCTGGCCTACTTCCATTAAATGGTTTGCAAAGAGCAGTGGTACCACCAATGCCAGGAGCAAGTTTATCCCTGTAAGTATGGAGGCACTGGAAGACTGCCATTACAAATCAGGAAAGGACCTGTTATGCCTGTACCTCAATAACAATGAAAATTCCCAGCTTTTTACTGGGAAGAGCCTGCGCTTAGGCGGAAGCAAAGAGCTTTACGAGGACAATGGTACCTTCTTCGGTGACCTTTCCGCCATTCTTATAGACAACATGCCCTTTTGGGCGGAAATGAGCAGTACCCCGAGTAACCGCGTTTCCCTGATGAGCGAATGGGAGAGCAAAATGCACGCCATCATACAGGAGAGTATACAGGAAAACGTTACCAGCCTGGCCGGCGTGCCTTCATGGATGTTGGTACTCCTGAACCGTGTACTTGAGGAGACTGGAAAGGCCCATCTTTTTGAGATTTGGGAAAACCTGGAAGTCTACTTTCATGGAGGGGTAAGTTTTAATCCCTACCGCGAACAGTACAGTAAATTATTGCCGCGAAAAAGGTTCAAATATTATGAGATCTACAACGCTTCCGAAGGCTTTTTTGCCATTCAGGACCGCAATAATGAATCCGACCTGCTTTTGATGCTGGATTATGGAATTTTTTATGAATTCATTCCGATGGACCTTTTTGGTTCCCCGCAACAGAAGGCGGTTCCGCTTTGGGAAGTGGAACTAGGGACCAACTACGCAGTGGTCATCACCACAAATGCAGGGCTCTGGAGGTATCAGATCGGTGATACAGTCCGGTTCACCTCGCTTAACCCTTATAGGATCAAGATCACCGGCAGAACCAAACACCACATCAATGTTTTTGGGGAAGAACTGATCATCGAAAATGCCGAAGAGGCCCTGAAACGTTGCTGTCGGGAAACCGGGGCAGAAATCAAAGATTACACTGTAGCGCCCATATTCATGACCGGAAAGGAGAAAGGGGCCCATGAATGGTTAATAGAGTTCAGGAATATTCCTGAAAAGCTGGATATTTTCTGTGATTCCCTGGATCGCGCCCTGAAATCCCTGAACTCTGACTATGAGGCCAAACGGTACAATAACATGACCCTAAACAAGCCTAGGATCCATGTCGCCAGGGAGAACCTTTTTTACGATTGGCTCAAGTCCAAAGGGAAACTGGGAGGACAACATAAAATCCCCAGATTGTCCAATGAACGGGCCTACATCGATGAATTGCTTCAGATGAACCAATAAATATTGACAACGCAACAATTATTCCCAAATTCAGGTTCCCAAAACGGGGAATATAACCTGATCATGACCAAACGACTTGTTATCCTGTCCGATATGTGGGGCTGTAAAAAAGGCCTCTGGATTACCTCTTACCTCGGATATTTGCAGTCTTATTTTGATATTTCGTTTTACGATAGTCGAGAGCTGGGCTACCTTGACCTGAGCCTGAACACCAAGGATAGTCTGCATGAGGCCTTCCTTAACGGCGGGATGGACAGGGCCGTTGAACAATTGCTTATAAAGGAAAAAGGAAAGGAACCCGCTCATTACCTGACTTTCTGTGCGGGGTCCTCAATTACCTGGAAGGCTGCGCTCAAAGACTTGCCGATTAAGTCGCTTTATGCGATATCACCATTTAACCTGACCACGACCCTCAAAAAACCCGATATCCCTGTAAACCTTTTGTATGGGGAATTCCAGAAGCTACTTCCAGCAGAACAGT
The DNA here is from genome assembly GCF_982873095.1 of Lentiprolixibacter sp. Lineage (NCBI taxonomy): Bacteria > Pseudomonadati > Bacteroidota > Flavobacteriia > Flavobacteriales > Flavobacteriaceae > Lentiprolixibacter > Lentiprolixibacter sp. Next base: position 11,825 of record NZ_CEYNTP010000037.1, read on the forward strand.
GGTCTGCTCAGGAAGGATTGGTCCTTGAAACCATACCCCGGTTCGGACACGAATTGTATACAGATGAGAAAATCATCCAAAAGGTATGCCTGTACCTGTTGGAGAGTCAGTTTAGTATCCGCTATAAAAAGGTAGGGTAGGGACTGTCAGGAAACTGCTTTCAGCTTTTTAATCGTTTCGTAGCTCAGCTTATCTTCAGCGTAGGGTTTGGTCACCTTAAAGTCCTTTTCATCAGTGCTGGGCAGCTCAAACATAGCATCCGTAAACACCGCTTCGCAAAGGGATCTTAAACCACGTGCACCCAGCTTGTATTCTATGGCCTTGTCAACGATATAGTCCAAAGCCTGTTCTGTAATTTTGAAAGTGATGCCATCCATGGCAAACAATTTCTCATATTGTTTGATAATAGCATTCTTAGGTTCGGTAAGGATGGCCCTGAGTGTTTTCTTATCAAGCGGGTTCATGTGGGTAAGTACAGGCAGCCTTCCAATGATCTCCGGGATCAATCCAAATTCCTTAAGATCTTTAGGGATGATATATTGCAATACATTGCTTTCATCGAGCGCATCCTCCCGTTTGGAAGCGCTGTACCCGATAGCCTGCATATTTAACCGCTTGGTGATTATACGTTCTATTCCATCAAAGGCGCCTCCTGCTACAAACAGGATATTTTCTGTATTCACCTCTATAAACTTCTGGTCCGGGTGTTTCCGGCCGCCTTTTGGGGGCACGTTAACAACAGTACCCTCCAGCAATTTGAGCAAGCCCTGCTGGACACCTTCCCCCGAAACGTCGCGAGTAATTGAGGGATTATCGCTCTTGCGGGCAATCTTATCGAGCTCATCAATGAAAACAATTCCTTTTTCGGCTTTTTCCAGATTGTAATCTGCAGCCTGAAGCAAACGGGTGAGGATACTTTCCACGTCTTCCCCGACATATCCGGCCTCGGTGAGTACGGTAGCATCAACTATGGCAAGGGGAACATTAAGCATGCGGGCAATGGTTTTCGCCATTAGCGTTTTGCCTGTACCTGTTTGCCCCACCATTACAATGTTGCTCTTTTGAATTTCCACATCATCCTCTTTGGAGTGCGGCTGCAGTAAGCGCTTGTAGTGGTTGTATACCGCAACGGAAAGGACCCTTTTCGTGCGTTCCTGTCCGATGACAAAAGTGTCCAGAAAAGCCTTGATTTCCTTAGGTTTCTTAAGGATCAATTCTGAATTGAGGTCGTCGTTTTTCGCCTGACGGGATTCCTCGGCGACAATGCCATGTGCCTGTTCAATGCATCGGTCACAGATATGGGCATCCAGCCCTGCGATCAGCAGATTGGTCTCGGGCTTTTTGCGGCCACAGAACGAACATTCCAGGTTTTCCTTTGCCATATGCGGGGGTATCTGTCAATTTCTATAACGACAGAAATGCTATTTTGGTTTATCGTATTTGCAATTCTAATCGCATCTCGGGGTGTTAATCGCTATCCCTTTCCAGGATTTCGTCGATCATCCCGTATTTTTTTGCTTCTTCAGCTTTCATCCAGTAATCACGGTCACTGTCCTCATAAACTTTTTCAAAAGTTTGCCCACTGTGCTCAGAAATAATGTGATACAGCTCATCCTTTATCTTCAGCACCTCTTTGGCGGCAATTTCTATATCGCTGGCCTGACCTTGTGCTCCTGACATGGGTTGATGGATCATTACCCTTGAGTGTTTCAGACCACTGCGCTTCCCTTTCTCCCCGGCGCACAGTAATACAGCTGCCATTGAAGCTGCCATACCGGTGCAAATGGTAGCTACGTCCGGTTTGATGAATTGCATGGTGTCATAGATCCCCAAACCTGCATACACACTTCCCCCTGGGGAATTGATATAGATCTGTATGTCTTTGGAAGAAT
>NZ_CEYNTP010000037.1:13726-15585 GCF_982873095.1 Lentiprolixibacter sp.
GGCCAGGAATAACAACTGGGCCTGTACGATATTGGCTACCTGATCGTTAATTCCTGTTCCCATAAATATGATTCGGTCCATCATCAACCTTGAAAATACATCCATGGCAATGGCATTTAACTGCCGCTCTTCGATGATATTAGGAGTCATACTTACCGGATACATGCTTTCCAGGATACGGTCGTAATAAATACTGTTTATACCCTGGTCTTTTATCGCGTAGTTCTTGAATTCTTTTGCGTAATCCATGCTATTTCTTATCGAAATTTAAAAAAAGGTGCCGAAAACATAGCTTTCGGCCCTGTAAAGATACTCAATTCATGCCGATTTGAGATGCTTCTGTCTTAAGGACGAATCATCGCTTATCCGTAGACTTCCTTGATGAAATTCTCGTAGGTGACCTCTTTTACCTTCAAATTGGCCTTTTCCTTGTAAAGATCAAGCAGTTTCTTGCTCATCAGCTGTTCCGAGAGGCGCTTTACCTCATCCTGATTGCTGAGGACCCGCATAACTATGGGATCCAACTCTTCATCTGTGGGATTGGTCTGCCCGTATTGCGCCATTTGGGATTTGATAAATCCCTTGGCGAAGTCCTTTAATTCATCAAACTGCAGTTCCACATTGTGGTCTTTGATGATCCTTCCTTCGATCAGCTGGTACCTCAGGCCTTTTTCGGATTTTTCGTATTCGTCTTTGGCTTCGGCTTCCGAAAGCGGTTTTTCCCCGGTCGTCTGAATCCATTTTTGAAGGAAATCTACAGGCAGGTCGAAATTAACAACTTCAATTAGCCGCTCCGTTACGTCATTCAGGAGTTTCTGATCAGCCTGCTGCTCAAATTGTTTTTCGGCATCTTCCTTGATTTTTTTACGCATTTCATCTTCAGAAGATACCACGCCTTCTCCGAACAGTCGATCGAATAGTTCCTGGGTGAGTTCCGCGGGTTCGCGTTTGTTGATTTCACTGATGGTAAAATCAACGTTTATGTTAAGCCCTTCCGCTTTGTCCTTGGAAATGCCAAGGGCATTAAATAGTAGGTAGTCTTCCTTGAATAGCCCTTTGGTCTTAAGGGAAACAGTGTCACCCACCTTTTTCCCCAGAAGGCTGTCTATAGCTTTCTTGCTTTTGACTTTATCCAGTTCCAGGGTGGTTTTATTGCTGATCTCCTGCTCCTCATTGCTAAAGGTTCCGGAAACCTCAAACCCCTTGTCCACTTCCGGCATGCTCACAAGTTTACCATATTGGTGTTTGATGCGGTCTACCTGCTCAGACACCATCTTTTTATCAGCGACAATCTTGTAATGCGGAATACTCTTTTTGGTTTTCAGGTTCACCTCGAATTCCGGTGCAAGTCCCAATTCAAACTCAAAAGAGAATTCGTCTGCATCCCAGTTGAAATTGTCCTGTTGTTTTGGAAGCGGATTCCCCAGAACATCCAGCTTTTCTTCGGTAAGGTAGTTGTTGAGGTTGTCCTGTATCAACTTGTTTACTTCGTCTACCAGAACAGCCTTGCCATATTGTTTTTTGATAAGTCCCATTGGTACCTGGCCTTTCCTGAATCCCGGTATATTGGCCTGTCTCCGGTAGTCCTTGAGGATCTTGTCTACCTTGTCCTGGTAATCCTCTTTGGAAATAGCGACTTTAACCACTGCATTTAACTCGTCTATCTGCTCTTTGGTAATATTCATTTAATACTTTTTTATCCGACTCCTTCTGTATGATGGCCCACTAGCTGAAAAGCAATCGGGCACTAATTTTATGTCCGCCCGCGGCATTAGGTTTTTGTCACACCCCGATCACGGCTGATTTAGGCATGCAAAAGTAGTGTATTTTAGAACGTCCAACAAGTTTTATCCACTTGA
>NZ_CEYNTP010000038.1:0-15373 GCF_982873095.1 Lentiprolixibacter sp.
AATTGCTGTGGGCCCTCAGTAATTCCCCAGGAACGGAGCCTGAGATCGTTGCTGTTAATTTCAACCGTAAGCAGGAAGACACTTTTAACTTCACCCTTTCTGAGGAACAGGCGAGTGAAAGCAGGTTTTCTGAACCTCAAAGCTACCTGTACGAACCCAATGCTGCCTTGCTTAAGGCGGGCGCTTTTAAAACCATAGGTAAGTGCTATCAGCTGGCCAAACTACATCCGCACAGCCACCTGTATACAGGAGATAAAGCAGTGCCATTCCCGGGCAGGCGTTTCAAGATTTTAGCCGTGCATCCCTACTCCAAAAAACTGCCATTTAAAAAAGCGAATGTCACTACACGCAACTTCCCTATGAGCGTAGCTGCCCTTCGCAAAAAACACCGTATAGCCGAAGGGGGAGATTCTTATATTTTCTTTACCAAAAATATTGAAGAACAGTTGGTTGCTGTTGAATGTGTAAAGTTTTAAATTAATATACTTCACTGAGTGGAACAGGCCCATTTAAAATCCGCTACAGGGTCACGTGAAGCACTGCCCAGGTTATAATGCCACCATTCCGTACGGATAGACCAGAACCCGTGCTTTTCCATCACCTCCTTCAGTAGTTTTCGGTTCTTTAGAATGTTGTCCGGAAGGTCATAATTGTCGTGATAGGCGCGTTTTCCAAAATAGTCAAAATCGGTGCCCATATCCAGTTCCGTGCCTTCGAGATCAACCAGGGTGATGTCCACGGCACCACCCCTATTATGGATGGAACCTTTTATCGGGTTAGCCACATACTGGGGATTGGGTACGATCTCCCACATTTTGTATTGTACAGAGTTGGGCCGGTAACAATCAAAAAATTTGATGCGAACCCCCTTGCTCAGGAATTCCTGGTTTGCAGCAATCAGCGCTTTGGCGGTTTTAACCCGGGTGTAGCATTCGGCACATTCATACACCTGGGCGTTCAGGAAATTGTTTTCCGTTGCATACCTAAGGTCGTACTCAAAGTCCGGACTGTAATCCGCCAAACGCACAAATGTCGTATCTGATAAGTCCTTCAGATTGGGGATGGATTCTTTTTTCAGCGTTTCGTAACCGGACAGGGTATCGGGCGGCTTTTGCTGCACTTCAGGTTCCACGGGTGTCCTTTCCATTCCCTTATTTTGCTTACAGCCTGCAAGGAGGAGCACACATATTAGTGAAGTAAATAGAATCCTTACCAAGATCTGATCTGAATAAAGGTTTTAGTGGAAAGATAAAGATTTACGGTTTGTTGGGAATAAAAAATACCCTAATTTTCTACTGATGAAAAGCACAAGATCTCACCTCCACTATTTCGGTTTCCTCCTGCTCTTCCTTCCTTTCATGGTGGTGGGACAGCAACCGTGGCTGATGGATTTCGAAAAACCAAGGCAGAACCCTATCCTGCAGGCAGACCCTGATGCCCTATTTAATTGTCCGCTGACTGCCTCCCTGGTATACTGGCAAAAGGCTGATGTATTCAATCCCGGTGCAGTGGTCCGAAATGACACGGTCTTTTTGTTTTTCAGGGCAGAAGATAATCCTGAGGCCATTCTGGGTGGACGCACCTCACGGATCGGACTGGCGTACAGCACCAATGGCATTGATTTTACCAAATATCCTGAACCTGTATTGTATCCGGCCAAGGATGCGTTTACGAAGTGGGACTCCCCCGGCGGTGTCGAGGATCCCAGGGTAGTGGAACTGGAAGACGGTTCTTACCTGATGCTCTACACCAGTTGGAACCAGGATGTCGCCCGCTTGTCATCGGCGACTTCCGCCGACCTGAAACACTGGAAAAAGCACGGTCCTGTTTTCCGCAGTGCACATGGAGGTAAATTCCTGGATACCTGGAGCAAGTCGGGCTCCGTGGTCACGGAACTCAGCCAGGGGCGCCTTATCGCTAAAAAAATCAATGGCCGCTATTGGATGTACTGGGGTGAGTTGTTTGTTAATCTGGCCTCCTCGAGTGATGGTGTATCATGGGAACCCTTACTGGACGACAAAGGGGATTTACTGAAAGTTTTTGAGCCTACCAAGGGGGAATTTGACAGTCACCTTACCGAACCCGGACCCCCCGCCCTGCTTACACAGGAGGGAATACTCTTGCTTTATAACGGAAAGAACCTCAGCGGAGAAGGTGCCAGTACAGAGGTAGCAGAAGGCACCTATTGCGGTGGCCAGGTGCTCTTTAGCGGAAAGGACCCCACAAAAATGCTAAAGCGACTGGAAAGCCCATTTATTTGTCCTGATCTGCCTCATGAAATAACAGGCCAATACCAGGCAGGAACTACCTTTATAGAAGGACTGGTGTACTTTAAGGGAAAGTGGTTCCTTTATTACGGAACGGCAGATTCCATGGTGGGATTGGCCATCAGAGAATAACCACTATTTCATTATGGCCTCGAGGTATTTGAGGCTTTCCGGAACCTGCGTCACCACACGAGAGCTTTCATCTTCAATGAACAAATAAGGAATACCCAGTTCTGCTGCCCGTTGTACAATTTTATCCATTTGGATTTGTCCTGCACCTAAAACCACATTGGTTTCAACATTTTCATGTCCGCTGTAGTTACCCTGTAACCCTTTTGCCATATCCTTTAGGTGCATCAGTCGAAACAAATCGGGATATTCGTTTAATAAAGCCAAAGGGTCCTCTCCTCCGTGCTGCACCCAATAAACATCCATTTCAAATCCAAAATACCCGGCCTTGCTTGCCATGTAATCAAACAGGGTGCCGTCCTCATAGGGCCTGAATTCATAGCCGTGAGGATGATAGATGAGCTTCAATCCTTCATCTTCCAGGGCTTTGCCTGCAAGATTAAAGACATCAACGGCCTGTTTTACCTCTTCAATACCAAACTGATTTCCCTGATGGGGAATCCATGCACACATGACATAAGTAGCGCCAAAATTTCGCGCATTCTGAATAACTGCCTTCAGGTTGATGTCCAGGTCCTGGTACGAAGCCCCAACACTCACTACCTGCAGATTGCGTTTTCGAAGTTCCTTTTTAAACTCCTTAACGGGCATGCCATAGGTGTCTCCCCCTTCCAGTTTAGTGATTCCCCAGGAAGCGATAAGGTCAAGCGTTCCGGTTACATCGTTTTTAAACTGATTCCTAAGGCTGTATAGTTGCAGGCCTACCTCCTGACCCAGGAGGCTTGTCGTAAAAAGTCCCAATACCAGGAAAAGCCCGATTCGTTTACAGAAGGTTACCATCATAAGCTATCAGGTTAACAAATTCCCCTCATCATCCCATTCGGCAATGATACCCCTCTTGCTCTGGTCCACACATTTGGCCAGCCATTCCTCATCGTAGGCAACGCCGTGCTGATCCAATACCTCCTGCGGGACGCCATCCCAGATGTTGGGCATGTTCCCTTTGTACCCTAATTCCTCGATCCCTACCTTAGATGTGTAGTACCCCGTCAACGTTAGGTTCCTCATCAGTGAGAAGAACTGGATTTCCAGCGGCTGTTGCTGCATGGGGGTATAGGGATCATAGAACGCGATGGTATCCAATATCTGTTTTTGCTGCTCCTCAGTGGCGAGTTTAAACTCCATCTGATAGTCAGAGTTCGATTTATGGTCCAGCCACATCAGGCCGCCCCTCAATAGCAGCTGCATCTCAGGAATATCCTTAGCCATGAATTCGATGAACTCGGGCACTTCAGCTTCCTCTATGCCGCCGTACTGTTCCACAGGTGGTAAAATAAGGTTGCACAGCACCGTGATGGTGGCCAGTTCATGCGTGTTAAAGAATTGTTCGGCATTCAGTTCCGCGATCAGTTCCTTTTCTTCGGGTGTTCTTCCAAAATGCCTTGCTGTGGTGACAAGGTCTTGGGCCTCTTCTGTACTGGGAGCGCACCCGTGTACTACTAACCCGCCGGCCAGGGAACCGAGTATGATAGACCTTAAACTCTCTCTTCTATCCATTATCCGATGTTTTGTTGTTTGAGTTGTTCTACGAGGTATTCAGACGCCCGCCAGGATAGGGCCAGTATCGTCCAGGTACAGTTCTTATCCGCCTGGGAAACGAAGGGGCCCGCATCTGTTATGAATACATTGTTGGCATCGTGTAATTGCTGGTAACGGTTTACCACCGATGTGGCGGGGTCGTCCCCCATACGGGTAGTGCCCACCTCATGAATGATCTGCCCCGGCGTTAACAGGCCGTAATCCTCTTCGGCAGTTGGGGTTTCCCCCAGTACTTCACCACCCATATTGTGGATCAATTCTTCAAAGGTAGCCTGCATATGCCGGGCCTGCTTGCGTTCATAATCAGACCACTTATAATGGAACCGCAATACGGGAATTCCAAATTCATCTACGGTAGTGGGGTCTATTTCGCAATAGTTGTCCTTTCTGGCGATGGCTTCGCCCCGGCCGCCAAAGCCGATTACAGAACCGTAATATTTCTTGACGTCTTCCCTCAGGCTATGACCATATCCCCCGGTAGGCAGTCCGAAGAATTTATTGAAATCATTCGGGTTAAAGCCGAAACCGTAATTGGGCATGCCAATACCGCCCCATACTTCAATATGGTAGCCCCTGGGAAAATCCAGGTCCTTATTATCCAGCCACCAGGGAGAATACACATGCATGCCTCCCACACCGTCTTCATTATACAGCTTGCGATTCATAAGATCGGGGATAAATCCAGCCCTGCTGCTCCCGGTAGAATCGTGCAGGTACTTGCCAACCAGATCGCTGCTGTTTCCGAGACCATTGGGGTGCTGAGGGCTTTTGGAATTCAGCAGGATCCTTGCCGTACTGCAGGCAGAGGCGGCCAGCACAACTACCTTCCCCCTGAGCTGATACTCCTTGCGGTCTTCTTTATTTATATAGGACACCCCTGTGGCTTTGCCCTCCTCATCAGTAGTGACCTCCCGTACCATGGAATTGACATAAAGATCTACCTGTCCGCCATTTTTCTGTGCAGGGAAGATAAGGCAGGAACCAGACGAAAAATCTGCATAAACACTGCAAGCGCGTGAACACTGCCCACAGTAGAAACACACCCCCCGGTCCTCATTGATCTTTTTGGTCAGCATAGACATTCGGGATGGGTAAACCGGTATCCCTGATTTCCTGGCTCCACGTATGTAAAACAATTCGTGCAGCCGGGGTTTTGGGGGAGGAAGGAAAAAACCGTCAGGATCATTGGGCAGTCCCTCATTAGTGCCAAAAACACCGATGAGTTTGTCTACCTTATCGTAATAGGGTTTCACGTCCTCGTAGCCTATGGGCCAGTTATCTCCCAGTCCGTCCACATCCTTATGCTTAAAATCCTTTGGGCCGAACCGCAGGGATATGCGACCCCAGTGATTGGTGCGCCCACCCAGCATTTGCGACCTGAACCAGTCGAACTTGGTCCCGTCCTTATGGGTATAGGGCTGTCCTTCAATTTGCCAGCCGCCATAGGCCATATCGAACTCACCAAAAACCCTGGTGGTCCCCGCCCCTCTCCTTGGCGACTCGTAAGGCCATTTCAGCTGGGTCTGTTGTTCGGGATTGGCCGGGTCAAAAAACGGACCGGCCTCCACTACTGCCACTTTAAGTCCGGCATCTGCCAGGATCTTCGTAGACATGCCGCCCCCTGCTCCTGAACCTACTATGATGGCATCATAAACTTTCGAGGATTCTTTGATTTGCATATGATAATTCGTTGGTTTTGGGATTGTTCCTTGCCGTTATCGTATTGTTAACAAAAAAGACGAAATATTAACAGAAAGAAACTTTTGCATGAAAAATCTTATTTCTAATGCAATTAGTTTGCGTCAATTTTAGTAATATTAGGAAAATTTTTGATTTTTTTAACGTTGTTGCACGAAATCGTTTTCGTAATACGACAAACTAAGAATTTAGAAATCAATCAATTAACTAACTTAATTACAAACTTTAAGATTATGACTACGAAAAACGATTGTCATTTATTAGGGTTAAACAGTTGGGGAAAACAATCATTTTTCCGACAACTTTTGACCTTTTCCTTGGTTTTTATGTGGGTTGGGTTCGGTGTATATGCCTCCAATCCTGATCCTGTAAACAACGAGGATCCTGTTACGGCCTTACAGAATACCGTAAGTGGTACAGTAACAGACAATACGGGAGCTCCTCTTCCTGGTGCCTCTATTGTGCAAAAGGGAACTACTAACGGGACACAAACCGATTTTGATGGTAATTTCTCCATTGATGTTCCCAGCAATGCGACACTGGTGATTAGCTACATCGGTTTTGCCACACAGGAAATCGCAGTTCAGGGAAGGACTACCATTAATGTTCAACTGGAGGAATCTGCCAGTGCACTGTCCGAAGTGGTAGTTACAGGTTATTCTACTCAAACAAGGGGTGACATTACTGGATCCGTTGCTTCGGTAGATATTGCTGAGGCCACAAAAGCTCCGTTAGTCAACGCTGCGGAAGCATTGGAGGGACGTGTTACCGGTGTAACTGTTACCAATGCAGGTACTCCAGGGGGCTCTCCAAAGATTGTTATCCGTGGTTTTGGTACGAGCAACAACACCAACCCGCTCTATATTATCGATGGTGTTCAAACGGATAACCCCAACATCCTTAATAGTATAAACCCCGGTGATATTGAGCAGATCAACGTATTGAAAGACGGTGCTGCAGCGATCTATGGGGCCAGGGCTTCTAACGGTGTTGTTATTGTCACTACAAAAAGTGGTAGATACAACCAGACCGAACCTACTGTTAGCTTTAATATGTATACAGGAGTATCCAGGGCTACCAACCTGCCGGATATGTTGAATGCCCAGCAGCACGGGGAAATGATTTTCCAGAGTTTGGCTAATGCTGGTGTGACTGTGGAACACCCACAATATGGGAATGGACCTTCACCCGTTGTTCCTACGACAATCCAGGGCTACACCCGGGTGGTCTCCTACGACCCCATTGTCCGTGGACCACGTTCGGTTACGGTTAAACAGCCCAATGGTACAGACTGGTTTAAGGAAATTACCCGGACCGCACCTACCCAGAATTTTGATCTTTCGGTTAGCAATGGTAACGAAACGGGCAGGTATTTCCTGTCTGCCAACTACCTGAATCGTCAGGGTATACTTGAGGATACCGGATTCAAGCAAGGAGTTACGCGCTTAAACTCAGAATTTAAGATTGGTGAAAAAATCACCATCGGGGAGCACCTTAACGCCTCTTTCTCCAACCAAAATGAGGGAACGCTTGAAGCCATCAATATGGCCTACCGATCCTCTCCACTGATCCCTGTATTCGATGACGAGGGAGATTTTGCTGGTACAGGACCTGCATCCACAGGTTTGAGTAACACCCGTAACCCTGTGGCGTTGCTTGCAAGAGGTGCTGACAACTACAATAAAATTTTCCGTGTATTCGGTGATGTATATTTACGTGCTGAACTTTATGAAGGGCTTAGCTTTAAGACTACGATAAGTGGAAATATTGAAAATTTCACTCAGAGAAGGTTTCAGAAACTGGATCCCGAATTCAGCGAGCCATTAGCTACCAATACGTTGTTTGAGCAGGACATTAACAACTGGACATGGACCTGGAACAACGTACTGAATTACAGTACAATTATTGGGGACCACAATATCAATGCCCTGGTTGGTATCGAAGCTGTAGAAGAAAGCAGCAAAGGAAAAGGGATCAGTCGAAACGGGTATTTGTTTGAAACACCTGATTTCTACCTGTTGAGCAATGGTAGCGGTACTCCTAACGTGGATTTTGCCTACGACGGCGGAAATACCTTATTCTCTATCTTCGGTACTGCGAATTATTCCTATCAGGGAAAATATTTCGCCACAGTGACCTTAAGGAATGACAAGTCTTCACGTTTCCTCGGGGATAACCAGAGTCAGACCTTCCCTTCCTTCAGTGCTGGATGGTTGGTGAGTGATGAAGATTTCTTCCCGGCAGATAGTTTTATTAGCCGATTGAAGCTTAAGGCTTCTTACGGGGAATTGGGTAACCAGACGCTTCCTGCCAGTAACCCGACTATTAATATATCAAACCTCAATGAGGTGCTCGGTAACTATGCAATTAACGGAAGCGCCATTTCTACAGGGGCCATCCTTAGCCAGGTGGGGAACCCGAATTTGAAATGGGAAACCTCTGTTACGACTAACATCGGATTTGAAATGGGAATGTTCAATGATGACCTTACACTTTCTTTCGAATACTTTGATATTGACACCAAGGACTTGATTACGCGAGATTTGAGCCTTATCAGTACGACAGCCATTGATGCTTCTGCACCACTGGTTAACCTTGGGGACATTCAGAACACCGGGTTTGATTTAGCTATTGGCTATAGCAATGAAACCTCCTTCGGACTGAATTATACTATCAATGCCAATATTTCAAGTTATAAGAATGAAGTTAAGGACCTGATCAGTGACTTCCAGATCGGTAGGACCGACCTTCGTGGAGGTGCGGTAACCCGTACGGAAGTAGGTAGAGCTATTTCTGAGTATTATGGCCGAAGGGTAACAGGGCTCGATAGCGATGGGCGCTTTACTTACGCTGATGTGAATGGCGACGGAACCATCAATGATGATGACCGTACCTATATAGGTTCTCCACACCCGGATTTCACTTACGGAGTCAACTTAGCATTAAGTTACGGCGGATTTGATATGTCTGCTTTCTTCTCCGGTTCCCAGGGTAACGATGCCTATAACTATCAGAAGATCTTTACGGATTTCCCTACCTTCTTTAATGGTAACCGTAGTACCCGTGTTCTGAATGCCGGTACTGGTACAGTTCCAGCCTTAAGCAATACGATCACGAATTCAGAAACACAACCCAATTCTTATTTTGTAGAAGACGCATCCTTTTTACGTTTGAAGAATCTACAAGTAGGATATACATTTAATGATGACATTTCCAGCAAAGTGGGACTGGACATGTTAAGAGTTTATGTACAGGGAACCAACCTGTTTACCATAACTGATTACAATGGATTGGATCCGGAGGTAATTTCCACAGATAACTTATCTTTGGGTGTCGATGGTCCCAATCCGGTTTTCCCATTGGCGCAGATACTTACTGTAGGTATTAACACAAAATTCTAAAAAAATGAAAAAGAGACTTTTAATTTATTTAACCCTATTCGCTGTAATATTTGCATGCAGCGATGATTTTACGGATGTACCCGCTATCGGGGCGTTGAGTGATCAGACGCTTCAGAATGAGCAAGGTGTAGACCTGCTTCTGGTAGGTGCCTATTCCGTACTTGACGGAATACGAAATAACCAGGGCGGTGCAGATTGGACCGTTTCTGGTGATAACTGGTGGTTTGACGTCCTTACTGACGATGCTCATAAAGGGAGTACGGATTCTGACCAGGCCGATTTGTATTTGTTGGAAATTTACGACTGGACCTCTGCCAACCCTTACCTGACCGTTTGGGATGGAAGGTTTGCCGGGGTGAACAGGGCTAATGCAGTAATTGACCTGATTGGCAAGATTGAAGGAGTTGATCTTACGGGTAAACTTGCAGAAGCGCGATTCCTTAGGGGTCACTATAATTTTGAACTCCAAAAAATGTTTGGCAATGTCCCTTACATCTCTGAAGAGAATTTTGCCAACACAGAGTTTAACCAGCCCAATTCCGGTCCGATATGGGACCAAATTGAAGCGGATTTCCAATTTGCCGTTGATAATTTGCCTGCCACACAGGCTGAAGTGGGACGACCCACTTCCTGGGCTGCGAAAGCATTCCTCGCGAAAGCGCATATGTTCCAGAATGATTATGGAGCTGCACTTACGCTCTTGACGGATGTAATTAACAATGGTCCTTATTCCCTGCTCCCTGAGTTTTTGGATAACTTCACCCTTGCAGGGGAAAATGGTTCAGAAGCCATATTCTCTATCCAGTTTACTGCAGATGCGGGAAATTCATTTAACGGTAACCGTGGGGGAACATTGAACTTCCCCAATGCACTAGGATTCTGCTGTGGATTCTACCAGCCTACCCAGGATCTGGTGAATGCCTATCAGACGGATGCAGTTACAGGTTTACCATTACTGGATACCTTTAACCAAACCGATGTTACGAATGATCAGGACCTGACCAGCGCCGATCCATTTGTACCTCATGCCGGACCACTGGACCCAAGGATCGACTATACCGTGGGAAGAAGGGGAATAGACTATAACGGGTATGGAATTATGCCGGGACAGGACTGGATCCGTGCTACTGACGGAGATATCTCCGGTCCGTACCTTCCCAAGAAGAATATTTATCAGGCCGGTGAGGATGCCAATATAGGTACTGGTGCATGGGGACAACAACACTCCGGTATCAACTATCACCTCATGCGCTTTGCAGATGTTTTACTGATGGCTGCTGAGGCTGAAGTGGAAGTCGGTTCCCTTGAAAACGCTCGCGGTTATGTGAACCAGGTGCGCAGCCGGGCTGCGAATATGAGCTATTTGCAGGATCCGGGAGGAGGAGATGCGGCCAATTATGTGATCGGGACTTATGATGCTGCATGGACCGATCAGGCAGTGGCAAGACAAGCGGTTCGCTTCGAGCGCAGGCTGGAATTGGCCATGGAAGGTCACCGTTTGTTCGACCTCAGAAGATGGGGCGTAGCTGAAAGCGTTATCAACACCTATACAGCTAATGAGGCCAGGACGATTCCTAATTTTGGAACAAAAGTAGGTACGTATACTGCCAATATGAACCTGATGCCTATCCCAATCAATGCGATTGACTTGAGTGGTGGGGTATTGCAACAAAATCCTGGTTTCTAACAGGGATCTGCTGAATACAATTAAAGGGGTGCGCCAAGCACCCCTTTTTTTTGATGCCTCTTGCTCGAATTGCTATCTTTACTTCCTGGCATTTAGAATTTAGATTAGTATGAGAAAAAGCGTAATCCTCTTGTTATTAGGATTTGTATTATGGGCTTGCGGGGATAAAGTTTCGGACACTGCACTTTTCAGAAAAATTAACCCAAAATCCAGTGGTCTCAACTTCACGAATACGCTTACCGAGAGTGATTCCCTGAATTACTTTACCTATGGCTACATCTATATGGGCGGCGGGGTGGCTTCCGGTGATTTTAATAATGATGGTTTAACCGATCTCTATTTTACCGGGAACCAGGTGCCTAATGCCTTGTACCTCAATAAGGGCAACCTTAAATTTGAAAACATCGCTGAGACAGCCGGGGTAAGTGGGGATGATCGCTGGTATACAGGAGTAACCCTGGCAGACGTGAATAATGATGGACTGCTCGACATCTATTGTTCGGTTGGGGGTAAATTTGGCCCCAGGACCAACCAACTGTTTGTAAATAACGGGGATCTTACCTTTAGCGAACAGGCTGAGCAGTACGGCCTTGCAGAAAACGGGAATAGTGTTCAGGCTACCTTTTTCGACTATGACAAAGACGGGGATCTGGACGTGTATATCGCCAACTACCCGCCTACTCCTTTTAATGCCCCTAATAGTTACTATCGGTTTAAACAACAATATCCCAAACCCGAGGAAATGGATAAGCTTATGCGGAACGATGGGGGCATGTTTACCGATGTAACTGAAGCCGCCGGCTTAAAAACCTTCGGGCTTTCCCTGAGTGCTACGGTCGGAGACATTAACAACGATGGTTGGCCTGATATTTATGTCTCCAGTGATTTCAGCAGTCCTGATTATTGCTATATAAACAACAAGGACGGCAGCTTTTCGGAACAGGTGAAAAGGATTACCAAGAACACCTCATTTTATGGTATGGGGGCGGATATCGCAGATTTTAATAACGATGGCTTGCTGGACATCATGCAGGCCGATATGACCGCCAACGACAACCGCAGGTCCAAAGCCAATATGGCCAGCATGAACCCGGCACTTTTTTGGGGGACGGTTAATTCCGGATTCCATTACCAGTATATGCAAAACAGCCTGCAGCTGAACAATGGCATGCTCCTGGATTCCCTTCCCGATTTCAGTAACATTGCCCGCCTGGCCGGGGTATCCTCAACCGATTGGAGCTGGGGGCCGCTCATGGCCGATTTGGATAATGACGGTTGGAAAGACCTTTTTATCTCCAACGGAACCCGCAGGGAGATCAATAACCGGGATTTCTTCCTGAACTGGGAGGCCGAAGGGCGCCCGATGGACAATTTACTGGAACGCAGCCGTCAGATTCCGTCAGAACCTATAGATAATTTCGTTTATCGAAATACAAAGGACCTGCGCTTCAAGCAGGTGAACGAAGAATGGGGAATCGTCCACGAAGGTTTTTCAAATGGGGCCGTCTATGTTGACCTGGACAACGATGGCGATCTTGAGATCGTTACCAATAATATTGATGATACGGCCTGCCTGTTTGAAAATACAGGCAATGGCAACCACTTCGCACAGGTAAGCCTTAAGGGGCCTGCTGATAACCCCCTTGGCCTTGGTACCCGGGCCTACCTCAAATCCAATGGGATGGAACAAATGCAGGAACTTACCCTAAGCCGGGGATTCCAGTCGGCTGTAGCCCCTCTACTCCATTTTGGGCTGGGTGAAAACAGCAGCATAGATTCCTTGAGAATTGTCTGGCCCGATGGTAAACAGGAAATACGTACACAATTGGCTGCCGACCAAAATTACTCCATTGCCTATACCGATGCTGTTGCCGTCTCACCTGAACAGACTGGTAATAAAGGTAAATTGTTTGCCTCCACTGGAAATACCATTGACGGACTGGAGTTCCAGCACCAGGAGAACTATTACGATGATTTTGAAACGGAAATCCTGCTCCCCCATCGCATGTCCATGTTCGGGCCCTTTATGGATAAGGGCGATCTGAACGGAGACGGGTTCGAAGACCTCGTTATTGGAGGAGCTTCCGGACAAGCCACCCAGGTTTTTGCAGGTACCCGGACAGGGTTTGAAAAAATGGATATTCCCGTCCTTGCCGAACATAAAGACCGTGAAGATATGGGGATTGCCATTTTCGATGTAGACGGCGACGGCAGGAAAGATCTGTACGTGGCCAGTGGGGGAAACGAGTTTGCTCCTGAATCAGAAAAGCTGGAGGACAGGCTCTATCTGAATTCAGAAGACGGCTTTGTTGCCGTCGAAGAAGGTATGGCCAGGTTCAGTGCAAGTGCATCGGTAGCCGTTCCCTTTGATTTTGATCAGGATGGGGATCTCGACCTTTTTGTAGGCAGCCGGGTGATCCCAGGTGCCTATCCTAGTCCGGCCAGCAGCTATCTCCTGGAGAACAGGAGTACTCCGGGAAAACCGGTACTGGTCGACGTGACCGCCGAAAAAGCTCCCATGCTCATCGGCATAGGCCTGCTGACCCAGGCATTGCCTACGGATTATGACGGAGACGGAAAAACGGACCTGCTCCTTGCAGGAGAGTGGATGCCCCTCACCTTGCTCAGGAACGAAAACGGCTCATTTAAGGACGTATCTGACCGTATGGGACTATCCGATACCCGAGGATGGTGGTTTGGCTTAGGCGAAGGGGATTTCGATGGTGATGGGGATATCGACTACCTAGCCGGTAACCTGGGCCTGAACTACAAGTACAAGGCCAGCGAAACGGAGACCTTTGATGTGTATTACGATGATTTTGACGCTTCAGGGTCCAAGGACATCGTATTGAGCTACTATAATTTCGGGGAGAAGTTTCCGGTAAGGGGGAGGGAATGCTCCTCTCAGCAGATGCCGGCCATAAAAAGCAAGTTTGCGGATTACGCTTCTTTTTCAACGGCGACCCTGGCCGATGTATATACCCAGGAGGCCCTGGACCAGTCCCTGCATTACCAGGTGAAGTCCTTTGCCAGTGTGTATATGGAAAACACACCCGAAGGGTTTAAAAAGCGGGAATTACCAGTTGAAGCCCAGCTTTCGAGTATCAATTCCATCCTTGTGGATGATTTTGACCAGGACGGTCACCTGGATGCTGTTGTTGCCGGAAACCTGCATAGTTCAGAAGTAGAAACGCCCAGGAATGACGCCAGCATTGGCCTTTTCCTCAAGGGTGATGGAACAGGTGATTTCAATCCCGTACTGGGCCGGGAAAGCGGTTTTTATGTCCCCGGGGATGTAAAAAACATGTTACGGCTCAAAAAAGGAGGTACGGACTATCTTTTGGTAGGTAAGAACAATGACTCGCTACAGGTAGTGAAATTAAAAGAAGGAGACCGGGAATTGCTTGTACAGGCTGGTCGCTAATGCCGTAATTAGGTTACTTTTTCTTTTGTTGTTCAGTAAACCAGCTGTATAGTTCTTCAGTGGTATAGGCCGCTTCCCAGGCGTTGTGCCCTACCCCTTCGTAAACTGTAAACTTCACCGGATAACCCATTTGCTTTAATCTGGCCACCATGTTTTCAGATTCTGAAAAGGGGATCGACCTGTCTTCTGTGCCATGAAATACCCATATGGGCATCTCCTTATTGATCCAGGAAGCATAGGGTAAAGGGGCCATCCCGCAAACCACTGCCATTGCTGCAAAGGTATCGGGATACTGCACGGCGATCTCCCAGGCCGCACTCCCGCCACGGCTAAGTCCTGTGAGGTACAAACGATCCGGATCCACCCGGTTGTTTTGCACCACGGTTTCCAACAGGCTCATGACCGCCCGGGTATTCCACCATTTTCGTTGATAGGGATTCTGTGGGGCCAGGATAAGAAAGGGGAACTGCTTGCCTTCAGTAATCAACTTAGGCGGGCCATTCTTCTTTATGGCCCCAAGGCTGTCCCCGGATTCGCCGCCCCCGTGGAGGAAGAGCAACAGGCCATAATCCGCTTCTTCATTTTTATGATAGCCCTCCGGATAGTACAAATAATAGCGCAACCGCTCCCGGGTTATCGTTTCCTCTTCAGCTTCTACGAGCTGGGATTGTGCCTGACAAGCGGCAAGCCAGCTGAGTGCCAGCAGGAGTAATCCAATTTTTCCAATTTTCATTGCTTTCAAAATCAAAAAGAGCTACTTGTTCACAAATATACTAAGGAGAACTATTGCAGATTTACTACCTGATAAACTTCCTTCCGGGAGTAGACCCCAACATGCAAGATCACAATCGGAAATTATATCGGACCTTCAGTAAAATCTGTTCATTTTGTAAGGTCCAGCGGTCGTTCAAATCGTTTAATGTATTTTGATTGAATACCAGGAATACATCACCCAAGGGAGAGAAGATCCAGTGGATACGGGCATTGATCCCTAAAGTTCGACTATCGGTATCATATTGGATGTAACTGTTCAACTGCAAATCCGAAGTAACATTAAAGCGTACCCGCATTCCGGCAAGGGTCTGGTCAAAATCCCCAAAAGGAAGTCTGGCAACGTTTCTCTGACCACTAAACTCAAAGGCGAGCAATGAGGTAGGGATCCAATTTA
>NZ_CEYNTP010000039.1:0-8274 GCF_982873095.1 Lentiprolixibacter sp.
CCCGCTACAAAACCCTGGGGGACAAAACGTTTGCCCAGTTGGAAGAAGCGGATTTCCACTTTAGAAAAAGTGACGAGGACAATAGCATTGCGATAATTGTCAAGCACATGGCCGGGAATATGCGCAGCCGCTTTACCAATTTCCTTACAGAAGACGGGGAAAAGTCCTGGCGCCATCGGGAATCAGAGTTCGAACCCACCCTACATACCAAATCGGAAGTGCTGGATGCATGGGAATCAGGATGGGCATGTGTATTACTTGTCCTCGATACCCTGGAACCAGAACAGTTGGCTAGCGAAGTGAAGATCCGTAACGAGGCGCATTCCGTACTGGAAGCGCTAAATCGTCAGTTGGCCCATTACGCCTATCATACGGGTCAGGTCGTGTATCTTGGCAAGGCAAGCAGGGGAAAATTATGGCAATCCCTTTCCATCCCGAAAGGAGGTTCTGCTGCCTTTAATGCCCGGATGTTCGGAACCAGTGAGGACGATTAAAAAACCCGCCGAAATCTGCCTTTTCCTTTGCCTCAGGTTTCTTACCTTTGCACCGCATAAAAAACAACTAAAGCATAAACCATGAGCAACTTTGATATCATTGTCCTGGGTAGTGGTCCCGGTGGATATGTAACCGCCATACGGGCTTCCCAACTGGGTTTTAAAACTGCAATTATCGAAAAAGAAAGCCTGGGGGGCGTTTGTCTTAACTGGGGGTGTATCCCAACAAAGGCCCTTTTGAAATCTGCTCAGGTTTTTGAATACCTGCAACACGCTGAAGATTACGGCCTCAAGGTAGAAGGTGCCGATAAGGATTTCAATGCCGTAGTAAAACGCAGTCGAAATGTGGCTGAGGGAATGAGCAAAGGCGTGCAGTTCCTGATGAAGAAAAACAAGATCGAGGTGATCAATGGTTTTGGAAAACTCATGCCTGGAAAAAAGGTAGCGGTCACTGATGAAAATGGCAAAACAACGGAATACAGCGCAGCGCACATTATTATCGCTACCGGGGCACGAAGCCGGGAATTGCCCAGCCTGCCGCAGGACGGAAAGAAAGTGATCGGGTACCGGGAAGCCATGACCCTGGACAAGCAACCTAAAAAGATGGTAGTAGTGGGCAGTGGGGCTATTGGGATAGAGTTCGCTTATTTTTATAACTCCATGGGTACGGAGGTAACCGTGGTGGAATTCCTACCCAATATAGTTCCTGTTGAGGATGAGGAGGTTTCCAAGCAACTGGAACGCACCTTTAAAAAGTCCGGCATCAAGATCATGACTTCTTCTGAGGTTACCGCTGTGGACACCTCTGGCGACGGGGTGGTGGCTACAGTTAAAACCCCTAAAGGTGAGCAAACCCTGGAAGCAGACATCGTATTGTCTGCGGTGGGTATCAAGACGAATATCGAAAACATCGGGCTGGAAGAAGTGGGTATCGCCACGGACCGTGACAAGATCATGGTAAATGACTATTATCAGACCAACATCCCGGGCTATTATGCCATTGGTGATGTCACCCCGGGACAGGCCCTGGCCCACGTAGCATCGGCAGAAGGGATCCTATGTGTTGAAAAGATAGCAGGAATGCATGTGGAGCCGCTGGACTATGGTAATATCCCGGGCTGTACCTATTGCACCCCGGAAATCGCTTCCGTTGGCCTTACGGAAAAACAGGCCAAGGAGCAGGGATTTGACATCAAGGTGGGGAAATTCCCTTTCTCGGCCAGTGGTAAAGCAAAAGCTGCAGGAAACTCAGATGGCTTTGTAAAGGTCATTTTTGACGCCAAATACGGGGAATGGCTGGGTTGCCACATGATTGGTGCTGGCGTAACCGATATGATCGCCGAAGCGGTGGTAGGACGGAAACTGGAAACCACAGGGCATGAAATCCTGAAGGCGGTCCACCCCCACCCTACCATGAGCGAAGCGGTTATGGAAGCGGTCGCAGCTGCCTACGATGAAGTGATCCACCTCTAAAAATAATCTTATGATGTTAAAGGCCTTTCGGCTCACCGCCATCCTGGAAGGAACCAGTTATTTACTGTTATTTGCACTGAGCATGCCATTGAAATACTGGGCAGGTATAGCGGAGCCTAACATTTATATCGGCTACGCCCACGGCGCACTATTCATAGTTTTTATTGCACTGGCACTGGCCTTTACTATGGAAAAGAAATGGGGGCTAAAGCGGTTTTTAGTTTTCTTCCTGGCTTCGCTGCTTCCGTTTGGCACCTTCTATGCAGATCAGAAATATCTAAAACCCTTATCTACTAAGTAGAAAGCTCCGGATAGCCAGGTCATAACTTTTCAGGCCAAAGCCCAGGATCACGCCTTTGGCCCCTGGGGAGATGTAGGAAACATGCCGGTATTCTTCGCGCTTGTGGGTATTGGAGATATGCACTTCCACCACGGGCGTTTTTATTGCCTTTACTGCATCACCAAGCCCCACCGAAGTATGGGTGTAGGCTGCTGCGTTTAAGATGATCCCATCATAGGAAAATCCTACCTGCTGCAGTTTGTCGATCAATTCCCCTTCTATGTTGGACTGGAAATACTCCAGTTCCGCTTCAGGAAACCTGGCCTTTAATTCCTCAAAATAGTCTTCGAATCCGCGATCCCCGTAGATCTCGGGTTCCCGTTTTCCCAATAGATTGAGATTAGGACCGTTGATGATGATAAGTTTCATACGGTAAATGTAGGGAAAACTCGGAAGTTGCGGCCGGTTCCCAATAACTCCTTAAAATAGGCCCTTTCAGCGTTAATTAAAGCCGGTCTGGTTTGGTTTGGATGGTAAGGACCAGGCCTACGCTGATGGTATTCCAGGTAGCCCCTTCCAGGCTAATACCCGTATAGGAAACGTTGATTTCCGTGGTCTGATTGAAGAGGTACCCTAACATCGGGCGATAGTAGAAGCCTCCATCGTTACCCTCATTGAGTCCGATTGCCTGTCCTACGTTACCCCCTATAGAAATATTTCTGGCAGGCCAGAAACGAAAGGCGCCTGCAAGCGGTAAAAACTGTACATCAGGACGTTCGGCTGCCACTGATTCTAATTCAAAGGTATCACCAAAACCATGCACATATCCCGTAGCCAAGCCCAGGTCAAAATATTCCCCCAGGACCCACATATAGCCAACATCTGCCCCGATCATAAGGCTTATGGCCTCATCAAAATCACCCGAGGGGATCCCCCCCTGAATTCCGATGCGAAATCCCTCCTGCGCGTGCAGGGTATTGAAACAGAAAAAAGAAAAAAGGCCGATAAGGAGCAGCTTCTTCATACGTAACAGATTTACATTAAACTTTTCCCATAACGATACCGAACCCTTTTTTGTTGCCCTTGAGCGCCATTTCAAATAAATTTACCGTGCTGCGATCTGTTTTGCATGATGACAAATAAAAATGGGCAACCAACAGGCTGCCCTTTATTTTATCTGCTAGTTAATCGTCTTAGAAATAGATCGCAAATCCCACGCGAAGCTCCAGTATTCCATCTTCAGAGAACTGATCGTTCAGGCTGATATTGTAACGAAGGCCCGGTTCAATGCTTACGTAATCATTTAAAAAGACAGCATACCCCCCTTGTAAGCCTACCCACAGAGGATTTTCAGCCGCGTCCTGAATGCTGGCTCCGGTGAGGTCCATTTGTACCGGAATTTGGCTGTTGATGTAATATTTAGCCCCGAACTTATAGGAAAAGAGGGTGAATCCGTCGAGATCGGTATACCCGAGCCCTGCTTTTAAGGCAAGATCGTCAATGACAAAATATCCCCCTTCAAATCCCATAGACCAGACAGTTGAGCCGTCACTGCTGGAAAGCCCAAAGCCCGTATTCGCCCCATGGGCAGCCTGTCCGCCAAAGCCGGTATTTGCTTCAATAAGCCAATTTCCTTCTGCTGTCAAGGCGCCATCCTGGGCATTAGTTGCGAAAATTAATCCCAGTACAGCAACTACTGTCAATACTGTTTTTTTCATGATCAATTGATTTTAAATTCATAATAAAAGTACGTAATATTCGTATGTAAGGCCCTACTTCTCTGTATAATTTGAAGGCGAATAAGACCAATAAAAAAAGGGAAGCTTTGAACAACTTCCCTTCTATTATTTTCCTTATGAACCTAGAGCATCCATCCTATTCCTAAAGAGATAACAGCGTTTTGGTTCTTTAGATCTTCGCCTCCCTCAAAATCATTAATATTCGATAAACCAAAATTATAGCGGGCATTGAAGAACAATCCGTTATCCAATGTATAACCCAGGCCTACATTTCCACTAAAATCAATATCCTTTATCTCATCCTTTATATCTTCCTCACCACTTTCGAATCCGTCATCAAATTCAGCATTGGCAGACATTAAAAATCCCAATTGTGGCCCAGCCTCAAAATATAGTCCGTCTGTAACATTCACCTTCAAATTAACAGGAATGTTCAAATAATTCAATTTGAATTTTTCCTCTTCACCTTCCTCCGAATATTCTGCTCCCTGCATGGAAAAGTTCAATTCAGGTTGAATAGCGAGCAGATCCGTCATTCCAAATTCTGCTAAAAAACCAAAATATACTCCGGTTCTGGAACTAAGATCATCTACGTCATCACCCGTGATATTAGCAATATTGGCACCGGCACGTACGCCAAAAGAAGGCATTCGCTGTGCATAGAAGTTGAATGCCAACAAGCATAGTAAAGTAGTCAGTATTAGTTTTTTCATAGTATTTAGGTTTTGGTTTTTCAGGTCGTACATTTCAAGATACCAAATATCCTTGATTAAGATAATTTTTTAAGATACTGTATTTCACTGTGATGACTCCTTATTAATAAGAGATAAAAACTATACTGGTTTTATGTATTATCTTGTTCTTATGAAATGGAGTTCTGCCTTACAGGATTACCAGAATTACCTCAGGATTGAACGGGGCCTGGCCGAGAATTCCATTGCGAATTACCTGGCCGATGTACAAAAATTAGTAGACTTCCTGGAGTCTGCCGCTTCCCCGGCGACACCACTCACTGCGAATGCGGAACTAATAAAGCAGTTCGTCTATGAACTCGCCCGGATCCTGAGTCCCAGGTCACAGGCCCGTATAATATCCGGGCTCAGGAGTTTCTTTAACTACCTGATCTTTGAAGGATATCGGGAGGATAACCCCACCGATCTCCTGGAATCCCCAAAGATCGGACGAAAATTGCCGGACACCCTCTCAGTCGACGAGATCGATCAGCTGGTAGCAGCCATTGACCGGTCCAAACCTGAGGGAGAGCGCAACCGGGCCATGCTGGAAACCCTCTACGGTTGCGGTCTTAGGGTATCAGAACTGATCAATCTGCGATTATCCGACCTCTTTTTTGAGGAAGGGTTTATCAGAATAACCGGCAAAGGCAATAAACAGAGATTTGTGCCTGTCAGTCAGGCGACCCGGGCCGCCATCGACCTTTATCGCAAGGATGTAAGGCCCCAACAAAAGATCGAAAAAGGGTTTGAGGACATGTTGTTCCTCAACCGAAGGGGTAAACCGCTTACACGAGCCATGGTGTTTACCATTACCCGGCAGCTCGCGGAGAAAATCGGGCTAAAAAAAACCATCAGCCCCCATACCTTTCGGCACTCTTTTGCCACACACCTGTTGGAGAATGGTGCTGATCTCAGGGCGATACAACAGATGCTTGGCCATGAAAGCATTACCACAACCGAAGTATACATGCATGTAGATCGTACCCATTTGTCAGAAATTATTCACCAGTACCATCCCAGGAAGTGATTCGGATACCTGCGTGCTTTTCGTAAGAAAAGTTTTTCTCTTTTTGAATTTTTATATTTACCGCAATCTAAATTTGAGATCCCATGAAAAAGCTACCCTTGATCGTTGCAACATGCCTGTTGGCCCTTTCCTTTATTACTTTACATGCACAGCAGAAAGCGGTAATTGGAAAACTGGAAGCACAAAGTGAACAATATGGTAAGATCGCCCACCAAATCTGGGAATATGCAGAAATGGGATACCTTGAGGAAAAAAGTACTGCCCTCTTACAAGCTACCTTATCCGAAGCGGGGTTTACCATTAAGAAAGGTGTTGCCGGCATTCCCACTGCATTTGTTGCAGAGTATGGTAGCGGTTCTCCCGTAATTGCCCTGCTGGGCGAGTACGATGCCCTACCGGGATTGTCACAGGAAGCAGTGCCGGTTAAAAGTCCGGCTGGCGGACTGGCCGGTCATGCCTGCGGCCATCATTTATTCGGTACGGCTTCCGCAGCGGCCGCGATATCTGCCAAGGAATGGTTAGAAAAAACAGGCAAACAAGGTACCCTCCGCTTTTACGGATGCCCGGCCGAAGAAGGGGGATCTGGTAAGGTATACATGGTCAGGGAAGGATTGTTCAATGACGTGGACGTTGCACTCCACTGGCATCCCGGTGCAGCCAATTCGGCAAGTGCCAGTGCCGCATTGGCCAACAAATCCGCAAAATTCCGGTTTTATGGGGTGTCGGCACATGCTGCCGGGGCTCCTCATAAAGGAAGGTCAGCCCTTGATGGGGTTGAGGCCATGAACGTCATGGTGAATATGATGCGCGAACATATCCCCCAGACCGCACGGATCCATTATGTGATCACAGACGGGGGCAAAGCGCCCAACGTGGTACCTGATTTTGCAGAGGTCTATTACTATGCGCGTCATGGAAACCGGGAAGTGGTTATAGATATCTTTGATAGGATTGTCAAGGCTGCCGAAGGCGCCGCCCTGGGCACAGGCACCCGAATGGAATACGAAATGATTGGGGGCACCCATGAACTGCTGCCCAATCTTACCTTACAACGCATAATGCATGCTAACCTGAGTGCCGTGGGCGGGGTTACTTATTCTGATGAGGAAAAGGAATTTGCCGATAAAATCGCATCGAGTCTTGGACTTGAACAAGCCGACCTCAGCGTCGCCGCAGGAGTTGAACCCTTCAAGGAAGTGGGCACACCCTATGGTTCCACTGATGTAGGCGATGTGAGTTTTACCGTACCCACGGCCGGACTCCGTATTGCCACCTGGGTACCGGGCACACCGGCACACAGCTGGCAGGCCGTAGCTGCCGGAGGGACCTCAATTGGGGAAAAAGGTATGATGGTAGCCGCCAAGACCCTGGCACTCACCGCTATTGAGCTGCTCAACAAACCCAAGGTGGTGCAGGAAGCGAAAGTGGAATTCGAGAAAAAACGGGGAGAAAATTTCATCTACCAGCCCTTGCTGGGCGATCGGAAACCGGCCCTGGATTACAGGAAATAGACCCTCAGGCCAGCTCTCCCGGAACTCCTTTTTTCAGGAATTCTGTAACAATAGGTCAAGGCGGGCTACTAACCAGTATAGGACTACCAACCCACGACGTGAATAAAGAGTTAGAGCACAAATTTGTGACCGAACTTGAGAACAATCAGAATATTGTTCACAAGGTCTGTAGCCTGTATACCCATGACCGTGACTCCCACAATGATTTGTTCCAGGAGATCACGATACAGCTGTGGAAGGCCTACCCCAAATTCCGTGGGGATTCAAAATTCAGTACCTGGATGTACCGGGTAGCCCTGAACACTGCTATTACTCTTTATCGGAAATCCAAGAAACGCGTCAATACCCGGGATTTTGACTCGGTTATTTTTAAGATAAAGGCCGAAGAGTATGATGCAACGGAGGAAAATCAGCTCAAACTCATGTATCAGGCCATCAGGCAACTGGGAGATATAGATAAGGCCCTGGTGTTCCTGTATCTGGAAGACAAGGACTATTCAGAGATCTCCGAAACATTGGGGATCACCGAAGTAAATGCCCGTGTAAAAATGAACCGGGTAAAGAAAAAATTACGAACCATCCTGAATCCATAAGGCTATGATGGACGAACTCGAATTATTGAAAAGGGATTGGCAGAAGAAAGAAGAACATCTGCCTAAATTATCCTATGAGGAGATCTACAACATGATTTGGAAGAAATCTTCCTCTATTGTAAAGTGGATCTTTTACATCAGTATCATAGAATTTGTCTTCTGGGCAGCGATCAATCTGCTGAATTACAGTGAGGAATCCCGCGAACTGGAAAGGACCTGGCACATAAGGAACTGGTCCATAGCCCTGACGGTGGTCAATTATGCCGTCCTTATATTCTTCATCTACAGGTTCTATCTCAATTATAAACAGATTACCGTAACCGATTCTTCACGAAAACTCATGAAATCCATACTGAAGGTGAAGCGCACAGTAACCCAGTATGTTTGGTTCAATATAGGAATTTTCCTTGCTTCCCTCATACT
>NZ_CEYNTP010000039.1:8284-15263 GCF_982873095.1 Lentiprolixibacter sp.
TGACCTTTGGGGAAGAGGGTGAGCAAATCATGGAAGCTGCGGCACGGGCGGGTAATGAGACGCTGTTCTGGCTGATGCTCATTGGACTATGCGTCCTCATTATAGGGATTATCCTGGTGCTGATCTGGTTGTTTTACCGATTGCTTTATGGTATACTATTAAACCGGCTTCGAAGTAACTACAGGGAATTAAAAAAGCTGGAAGTCTAGCCCTTCTTCTTGGCTTTGGTGCGCCACTGACGCCTGCTCTGCCCCTCTTCATAGGCAAGGAGCTCTTCCTCAGGAATGACCTTAAGGAACGAGGGATGCTGCTCAATGGCATACTCCAGTTTTTCGATTATGGCTTCCACCGATTCGTTGTCATAATCGATGTCCAGGGGATCTTTGATGATCATATGCTGGAGGATCCCTTTCTTTTTGATGAACAGGCCCTTCTTATCGAATGACCTGCGGAAACCATCTATAACCACCGGCACCACAATGGGTTTGTATTTCTTTATAATATGTGCCGTTCCTTTGCGCAAAGGTTTCCAAGGGGTGGTTGTCCCCTGTGGGAAGGTGATTACCCAACCATCGCCCAGTGCCCTGCCAATGTTGGAGATGTCACTCATTTTCACCTGCCGCTGCACCTCTTGGCCATCTGCCCTCCAGGTCCGTTGTATGCTTATAGATCCCGCATAGGCAAGCACCTTGGTCAACAGGCTTTTTTTCATCGTTTCAGCAGCAGCAACGTAATAAATATTCAGTTTTGGCCTCCAGAGGTACCCGATATTCTTTATGCTGTCTTCACGCCCGCTCAGACTGGCATTAAAAACGTGAAACATGGCGACCACGTCTGCGAAATAGGTTTGGTGGTTACTCACAAAGAGCACATTCTTCTCAGGAAGGTTGCGTATGATCTCAGATCCTTCGATTTCCAGGGTATTGAAACCCTTGTACCGTTGATGGGTAATTAAACCCATGATCCTTATCAACCATTTTTTGAGAAAAAGTATATGTCCGAACGGATTTCTTTTAAAAAGGGCCATAGAAAGCAAATGTACAAAATCGGGTTCAGAAGACTTCCTCAAACAACTCCCGAATCTCACTCAACATCATGGCGGTGGCTCCCCATACCTTGTAACCCCTTAAGGAATAGGCCGGGACCTCTATTTCCCTGGCATATGAGGTGGTCATTACCGTGGAGATAATATTGCGGTCGTCCATGAATTCAGATAAGGGAACTTCCACAAGGGCTTCCACCTCGGAAACCTGTTTCCTGAACCTGGGAGTGCTGCCCATGACCCCCATATAAGGCTGTACCTGAAAATTGCTGGGAGGGATGTAGATCTTGCTGACGGGCCGGATCACTTCGATCTGCCCAATAGGCGCCCCAACTTCTTCCTCGGTTTCCCGAAGTGCGGTATGGAGGAGGTCCTTGTCGCCTGGTTCTACGCTGCCTCCGGGAAATCCAACCTGGCCCGAATGTACCCCAGGAGATTTTTTCCTGAGGATAAGCAGGAAGCGGGTGAGGTTGTCTGTATCCGGATAGAACAGGGCCATCACAGCGGCCTTTTTTGGGTTTTTCTTTTCCTTAAAGTAGGTTTTTAATTCCCGTACCCGCACTTCAGGGGCCATTTTATAGTGCGATGGGGTACCCGGAAGGGGTAGATTTTTTATTTTTGATATCCGTTCTAAAAATTTTTCAAAATCCATGCGGAAAAGAATAGCCCTGTTTACAAGTATACTATTTTTTTCAGCTTCCTGTAAAGAAGCCCCATCTGAAAAAAATGTCGAAACACCACCCGCAGTCCAGGCTGTGGATACCACTGAGGAAGTACAAGCTGCTGAACCCGAGGAAAAAGAGGAAACTCCATTTGTGCTGACAGAAGAAAACGCCATTGATTTTTTCTTCGATTACCAAAAAGGGCTTAAGGCAAACAAGGTAAAGATCACCACCACCCTCGGCAGTTTTACCGTTCAGCTGTATGACAACGTCCCCTACCACAAGGCCAATTTTATCTACCTTACACGAAAGGGGTATTTTAACAATACCATGTTCCACCGTGTTGTGAAGGACTTTATCATACAGGGAGGCAATGCCGATAATATGGAAACCGGGAAGAAACGGAGGGAAATAGGCCGTTACCTCTTACCCCCGGATACCCGAAAGGGGTATAAACACCACC
Organism: Lentiprolixibacter sp.; assembly: GCF_982873095.1. NCBI lineage: Bacteria > Pseudomonadati > Bacteroidota > Flavobacteriia > Flavobacteriales > Flavobacteriaceae > Lentiprolixibacter > Lentiprolixibacter sp. The sequence goes on from NZ_CEYNTP010000039.1 coordinate 10,452, forward strand.
GCGGTACCATCTCCATGCCCAGCAGTGAAAGGGACAATCCGCACAAACTGGCTTCTCCCTATGAATTCTTTATCGTAGTAACCAAACCGGGATCGTACCATCTCGATGGGGGGTATACCCCTTTTGGAAGGGTAATCTCCGGCATGGATGTGGTGGACCTCATCAATCAGCAACCTGTGGATGATGGCGAATGGCCCATGCAGAATATTTACATTGAAAAAGCCGAGGTAATCAACTAATCCTCCAAACGCGTCAGGCCTTGCGATAGATATTAGGCAAGGCAATTCTAAATCGCACGGCCAGTAATCGGATCCCTATCACAATAAACAGGCCGGCCAGATAGGCATAGGCCTCGCCTATTGGCAATTCCCTCAGGAGAAAATAGGAAAATCCTCCTACGATACAGGCGGTTGCATATATCTCTTTTCTGAAAATTACCGGTATTTCATTGCAGAGAATGTCCCGGATAACCCCTCCAAAGGAAGCCGTCATGGTCCCTAAAGCAACGCACATGATAGGCAGCAAACCCGCCGAAAGGCCTTTTTCTATGCCTACCATGGTGTAGAGCCCTATTCCCAGGGTATCAAACAGGAATAAGGATTTCCTGAAATACTTGAGTTTGCCTTGAAACAGGATGGCGATAATCACCGAAGCAATTATAGTGATAGCGTAAACAGATTCCTGCATCCAGACCACTGGGGTATTGCCAATGAGCATATCCCTGAGGCTGCCACCCCCTACCGCAGTAACAAACGCGATTATGAAGACCCCAAAAACATCCAGCTTCTTCTCCATGGCCACCAGTACGCCGGAGATGGCAAAGGCTATGGTCCCGAGTATGTCCAGTGTAAAGTAGAACATGATGTTACTTCCCTTTGATATTTAGCGCGAAAGTACAGCTTATCTTATTAGTTGTTGGCATTGGACTTCTTGATTTTACTCAATACTACCACCTGCTTACCATATTCCGATTTATGATATTAGTTCCGTCCTGCTTCCCTTTTGTTTACCAGCAAAATGTGTTTAGCAAACATATTCACATTACTTCATATAAAAACCCGATTTGGGATGGGTTTTTCCAAAATTTGCCCGTATTTTTAAGCAATGGAACAACCATTTACTTCCATATTATCCACTACCCACCATTTACCAAGATCAATCCAACCACCCTACTACTTTTATAAGGCCTGTGCTTTTTTGCACCTAGGGGACAGGGTTTCTATCCTGGGGAGATTGAAATTGTTGTTGGTTTTTAACGGAAGGAAGAATCACCCACCAGCACATTGCACAATACAATGAAATCCAGATCAAAACAGGCCATGACGAACCATAATACTAAAGATATATAGACAAAATAACAGACAAGCATGAAAAAAATAACCGTAAAAAAAGGGGCTGCATTAGAGGATTACAAAGCTTATGGCAGCCTTTTTGCCTTAGTTGAGCAATTTATACAAGATGCTAAAGACTATCCTGAAAAACTGAAGGGACGCACTATTTGGATGGTTAACTCCACCGCCATAGGAGGTGGGGTGGCCGAAATGCTCCCGAGCCAGATGCGTATAATGCGTTCCCTGGGGATTCAGATCGAGTGGTTGGTTATAGAAGCCAGTGATAATGCGTTTTTCAACCTCACCAAACGTATCCATAATGCCATTCACGGCAGTGGGACCGCACCATTTACCGAGGAAGACCGGAAAGTCTATGAAAAGGTTAACACACAAAACCTTGAAAAAGCGCTTGAATTTATTGCTGACGGGGACCTGGTAGTGATCCACGATCCCCAGCCCATGCCTTTGGCACGCATGATCCGGGAACACAAGAAAGTGAAAATGGTATGGCGCTGCCATATTGGCCTGGAAACAGAAAACGAAGCCACCAGGAACGTATGGGGATTCCTGTCGCCCTATTTTGAAGATTACGATCACTTTGTGTTCAGCCTGGCTTCCTATGTGCCTGAAATGCTTACGGAAAAAACCTCCATAATTCCCCCGGCAATTGATCCGTTAAGTCATAAAAACAGGATGTTATGGATGTCCAAATGCCTCGGTATACTCCAGCAATCAGGCATCATCAGGGAACAGCTCCCCATGCTGTACCCCAACTACAAGCACCAGGTAAGGCGTGTGATGCCCGACGGAAGTTTTGATACTGTAAATCACGACAGTGAACTGGACATCATCTTCCATCCCACGGTATTGCAGATTTCTCGCTGGGACCGCCTCAAAGGGTTCAAAGAACTAATGGAGGCCTTTATCCTGATGAAAAGGGAAAATGAAAAGAAAACAGATAAAAAAAGTTTGGCGTACAGGAGGATCAGGCATACCCGGCTGGCCCTGGGTGGACCTGACCCGGCTTTTGTATCAGATGATCCCGAAGGCATGGAGGTGTTGAACGAACTCATTGAGCAATACAAGGGGTTGTCTGTAGACCTGCAGCGGGCCATCGCCCTCTTATTGCTCCCCCTGGACAATCCTAAAGAAAATGCCCTTATTGTGAATGCCTTACAGCGCAGTGCTACCATAGTAGTGCAAAATTCCATACAGGAAGGGTTTGGTTTAACCGCCACAGAAGCCATGTGGAAACAGCGGCCAGTGCTGGTTTCAGGCGCAGCCGGACTCAGGGCACAGGTACAGCACGATATCAATGGCAAGATCAATCCAGATCCAACCAATATTCCGGAACTGGCCAAATCCTTGGAGGAAATGCTCAGTAATCCGCTGGAAAGGGACAAATGGGGCTTTAACGGACAGGTACGCATTATAAATAACTTTACGCTCTTTAGTCAGATTAAATCCTGGCTCGACTTATTGAGTGAGATGTAATGAGTTAACCGGACCTGACCATGCCTTGGGTTATTTCCCTACTTTTTATCCTTATGTCCAAGCTACCGATTTATGATTTCAATTCGTCCAGTGAGCTGGGCGACTGGTATGTTGTTAATGACGGGGTAATGGGAGGTCTTTCCCGGGGAAGTCTGGAAATCAGCGAAGAAGGACATGCTGTATTTTCAGGAAAGGTATCCCTGGAGAACAATGGGGGCTTCACTTCTATACGCTATCCCTTTACAAGCAGGGCTATTGAAGGGTACCCTTACCTAATGCTCCGTGTCAGGGGAGATGGAAAACGGTATCAGGTCCGGGTTAAGCCCAAAACCTCCCAGTATTACTCCTTTGTAGCATATTTCGAAACCCGGGATACCTGGGAAACCATAAAAATTCCGCTTGAGGAGATGTACCCTGTATTCCGGGGGTTTAGGCTCGACCTTCCCAATTTTGACGGGAAAGAACTGGGGGAAATTGGGATCCTCATTGGCAACAAGCAGGCGGAGGAATTTCGGCTAGAGATCGATGCGCTGTATTTGGAATCCGAATAAAGAATAGCGCATATCGGGGGAGCTGCTGCTACACTATATGGTGTCTCTTGTTTTTTTGGGTATCTTTTGGCCAAGAAAAATATATGACATGCCAAGAATATTTAAACCTCTTTTTCTAGTCACTTGTTCTATTTTGTTTGCTGATCTGCAAGGCCAGATGCAGGTGAATCAGGACCGTTTGGAAAAAACCCTGATGCAACTTGCCCACTACGGCATAAAGGAAAACGGTGAAACGAGTAGAGTGGCCTTCAGTGATGCGGATATCGCAGGAAGGGAATATGTCCTGGGGCTCATGAAGGAGGCAGGCCTGCAAGTTCACATTGACTATGCGGGTAATCTCATCGGGCAGAGACAGGGTAAGTCCCCTGCGAAAAAACCTCTTGCCTTTGGTTCTCATATTGATATGGTGCCTGATGGGGGCAACTATGACGGATGCGTGGGTTCCATGGCGGCTATAGAAGTGGTGCGTACCCTGAATGAAAAAGGCATTACCACAGAGCATCCCCTGGAGGTCATCATATTTTCAAATGAAGAAGGTGGTGTGATGGGAAGCAGGGCCCTGGTTGGGGAATTAAAACCCGAGGCCTTGAAAGTAGTGAACAGTACGGGATTTTCAATGGGCCAGGGGATACAGCGTGTAGGTGGGGATACTACCAGATTATCCCAGCTTGTACGCCCAAAAGGGAGTCTTGCTGCCTTCCTGGAATTGCATATTGAGCAGGGCGGGATCCTGGACCAGGAGGACCTCGATATAGGAGTAGTTGAGGGGATTGTTGGCCTGAGGTGGTGGGATGTTCATATCAAAGGGATGCCCAACCACGCAGGGACCACGCCAATGAATATGAGGAAAGATGCTCTATTGTCAGCTGCAAAATTTATACAGGCTGTGAATGAGGAAGCCTTAAGAATGGAGGGCAAACAGGTAGCTACTGTCGGGCGCATACGGGCCTATCCGGGAGCACCCAATGTGATTCCAGGGGAGGTAGTCCTCAGCCTTGAAATACGGGACCTATCTGATACTACGATCGACACCTTATATGACAAGATCCAAAAAAGGGCAGCATCCATAGCTGCCGCTTCAGGAACAACCTTTCAATTTGAACCCCTGGATACTACCGGGAAACCGGCATTGACAGCTCCCCGGATACAGGCTGAAATCAGAAAGGCCAGTGAATTGCTGGGCTTGTCTCACCGACAAATGCAAAGTGGGGCCGGGCACGATGCACAGGACATGGCCCTGATCTGCCCTGTTGGGATGATCTTTGTCCCCAGCAAAGGGGGAATCAGTCATTCTCCGGAAGAATTCACGTCTGCTGAGGATATGGCTAACGGCGCCAATGTCCTCATGCATACGCTGCTGCAACTGGACAGCCTCTTGGAATAAAGCTGGAAAAAATTAGAATTGACCTGCCCGCTGCTGGGCTTCACGGAATTCT
>NZ_CEYNTP010000040.1:0-14825 GCF_982873095.1 Lentiprolixibacter sp.
AACCATCGAGGAGGTGTATGCAATTAGTGAACTGATTGTAAAAGTAAAGGAACCCACTCCAGTTGAATATCCCCTTATTCGGGAAGGACAGGTGTTATTTACTTATTTCCATTTTGCTTCAAGTGAACCCCTTACCAGGGCCATGATGGATAGCAAGGCCATTTGTATCGCCTATGAAACTGTGGAAGATGAGGACGGTTCCCTCCCGCTGCTTACCCCTATGTCTGAAGTGGCGGGCCGGATGGCCATACAGCAGGGGGCCAAGTATTTGGAAAAGCCCAAGAAAGGTAAAGGGGTGTTGTTGGGGGGCGTTCCCGGTGTTCCCCCTGGACGGGTATTGGTATTAGGCGCCGGAACTGTAGGGATTCAGGCTGCCAAAATGGCGGCGGGCCTGGGGGCCCATGTCACTGTACTGGATGTGAACATGAAGCGCCTTCGCTATGTAAATGATATCATGCCGCCCCATGTAATGACGCAATACTCCAATGAATACAACATTCGCAAGCATGTCCGTACCCACGACCTAATCGTTGGAGGGGTGCTCATCAAAGGGGCCAGGGCTCCTAAACTAATTACCCGGGATATGTTGAAAACCATGCACCCCGGAGCGGTTATCGTGGATGTGGCTGTGGACCAGGGAGGATGTGTGGAGACAAGTAAACCCACCACTCATGAAGATCCGATCTTCATCATTGACGATGTGGTACACTACTGCGTGGCCAATATGCCCGGAGCAGTTCCGTATACCTCTACCCTTGCCCTAACCAATGTGACCCTTCCCTATGTGTTATCGCTTGCAGAAAAAGGATGGGAACGCGCCTGTTCGGAGGATGCTGCCCTGCAAAAAGGTCTCAATATTGTACATGGTGAGATTGTCTATGAAGGAATAAAAACCATTTTTCCTGAGAATCTAGAAATGGTCTGATCGTACATAATGTCAGTCTTTAAGATCCCGCCCTAGTTTGGCGGGATTTTTGTTTCTACATGTTGTAACTTTATAAAAATAGAATACGATTATGGGAACCTACTATATATTGATTGGAGCTATTGCATTAGTCAGCTGGCTGGTAAGCAGCAGGCTGAAGAGCAAGTTCAAGTATTACTCAAAGGTGCATTTGCGCAACGGGATGAGTGGTGCGGAGATTGCAGAGAAAATGCTGGAAGACCACGGGATCAGGGATGTTAAGGTTATTTCTACACCAGGGATGCTGACTGATCATTACAACCCCAGGGATAAAACTGTAAACCTGAGTGAAGGGGTATATAGCCAGCGCAACGCAGCTGCAGCGGCTGTGGCAGCACATGAATGTGGCCATGCCGTACAACATGCCACCGCCTATGAATGGCTTACCATGCGCTCCAAACTGGTCCCTGTGGTAAGTGTAACCTCCAGCCTTTCTATGTGGGTGGTTTTTGGCGGATTGATACTGGGTGCAGGAACAGGAATGGGATTTGGATTTTATATTGCCATAGCCGGGCTCATTATGATGGGACTGGCCACCATCTTCAGCTTTATCACTTTGCCTGTTGAATATGACGCCAGTAACCGGGCGCTTGCCTGGCTTCGGAATAAGAATATGGTTTCACAGGAAGAGTACAAAGGGTCACAGGATGCCTTAAAATGGGCGGCACGCACTTATTTGGTAGCGGCCATTGGTTCTTTGGCTACTTTAGTGTATTGGGGCCTGCAGGTTTTTGGTGGCCGGGATTAAGCTGCAACAATAGCTGTGAAATGCTTCTTACAGGGCTTCAGATACTTATTTGTCGGTCTATTTGCTGGGCAAGGGAAATAAACGTTTCGGTCCGGGATACCCCTTCGATTTGTTGAATTTTTTTGTTCAGGACCTGCATCAGGTGCTCGTTGTCTTGGCACAGCACCTTGATGAGTATAGACCAGTCTCCGGTGGTGTAATGGCACTCCAGGACTTCCGGGATTTTCTCAAGTTCTTTGACGGCTGCGGGATTACTCATGGCCTTATCCAGGTAGATCCCGATGTAAGCCATGGTCCTGTAACCAAGTACTTTGGGGTTGACAACTAATTTAGAACCTGAAATCAATCCGGACTTTTCCAGTTTTCGCAGGCGCTGGTGTATTGCTGCCCCGGAGATCCCGATGTCTCTGGCGATTTCGAGGATGGGGGTACGTGCGTCCTGCATCAGATGTCTGAGGATCCGTTTGTCAATACCATCGATTTTAATAGAACCATTAGGAGATCTCATGACTTATCTTCAAATTGTAATGGCAAGATAGGCTTTTTGTAACAAATCCTAACCCGCTACCGTATTGGGATTATAGCCCAAATACGGAACCTCATACTCCTGGAATACCACATCATAGCGCGATAATTCTTTGAGGATGGGAGCATAAACCTCTTTCTGTATTGGGATCTGTACCCCAGGGGTTCTGATCTTTCCATTGAGAATAGCCAGGGTAGCCATGGCTACCGGGAGGCCAACGGTTTTCGCCATTGCCGTATGAATACGGTCTTCGCCGATAACCACCATATTGGCATCGATCTGCTTCTTTTTCCCATTCAATTCATAACCCACCTGGTGATACATCACTATCATATCCTTATCCTCATCCCGCAGGGTCCAGCAATCTTCCAAAATTTGTTGCAGTAGTTGGGCTGGCGTGGCGTTTTTCCGGGTGAAATATTTGTTGGGATTAAAGATGTCCAGCTCAGTAAGTTTTTCCCACATGATATCGTCCTGATCTATTTTCAGGTAATGCCGGAGCTTTAACTCAACGGAATCTGTAGGGGAGTAGGGTAAAAAGAGATTGGTGAAATCCCGATAAGACATCCCCTCTGAATTTTCGATGGTATAACTGTCATCGGTCATTCCTAGTTGTACAAACATATTCCAAGCCTTTGAAAATCCAACCCGCCTCATGGTACCCCTGAACAGGGTGAGTGCATCTTGCAAGCCATAATCCTCGCGGTAGTTCAAAGAATCCCGGTTGGCGTAGGCTTCAAATTTGCCATAACCCGGGATGTCGAGGAATTCTGTCCGCCTGAATAGTTTGTGATAGGGAATATACTTATAGGTTCCTTCCTGTATGAACTTGGCAGCACCTCCCTGACCTGCCAGGACCACATTTCTGGGGTTCCAGGTGAATTTGTAGCTCCAGAGGTTGTTGTCGCTTTCAGGGGCCACCAATCCCCCGGTAAACGATTCGAACAACAAGATTTTCCCACCCTGATCCCGTATATCATTAATGATCTGCATGGCGCTCATATGGTCAATACCCGGGTCAAGACCAATTTCGTTCATGAAGACGAGGCCTTTTTCCTTTACCTTGGCATCCATGCTGCGTATCTCTTTGCTAATGTAGGAGGCTGTAACAAGATGCTTTCCAAACGTTAGGCAGTCCTCGGCCACTTTGATATGGAACCTGGCCGGGAGCATGGAAACCACGATATCCGCTTTCTGTATGCAGGCTGCCCTTTTCCCATCGTCGAGAATATCAAGTGCAATTACCTTGCAGGCAGGATGCGAACTTACTGAAAAGGGAACGTTATCCGGATTTACATCTGCCACCTGAAGTTCGAGCCGTTCGGGACCAGATTTTTCCAGGAAATAATCCATGAGATAGGACGTAGATTTCCCGGCACCAATGACCAGTATTTTTCTCATTGTATTGTGTCGGTGTTTTATCTTTGAGTACGTAAGCTAAGGTATCAAATTGTTATATCTATAAAAAAAACAGCTATGGAAGTTATGAACAAAACAATTTTTGGTTTCGGTATCTTTTTCGGCATTACCGCAATTATTCTGGGGGCTTTCGGCGCCCATGGCTTAGAACCCGTATTGGGAGGCAAACAGCTGGATACCTTCGAAACCGGAGTGAAGTACCAGATGTACCACGCCTTATTTTTGTTGGTTCTTGGGCAGCTCCGTATCCTATCAAAAAGGCTTGTGAACTGGGTTTTCCTGCTGACCCTTCTGGGGCTCTTTTTCTTTTCTTTTTCTATCTACGTATTGGCGACCAACGAACTCACGACTTTTGATTTCAGGGCTATAGGATTTGTTACCCCAATTGGCGGGTTACTTCTCATCAGCGCCTGGGCAGTTTTAGGCATAGGGGTGTTACGGGCAAATCCCGCGAAACTGAAGTAAGTTCAGTAAAGGGTACAAACCGGAGAGGGATGGCTCAAAAAAAACCCGGCTGGAAACCGGGGCTTTTTTATTTCTTGTTAACGCTGGTAATATATTTCTGTAATGCCATGGTCATAGACGGCGTTTCCGGGGTAGGGGCCTTAATGTCTATTCGCAATCCGGCCTGATTTGCCGCTTTAACGGTAGAGTTCCCAAATACAGCAATCCGTGTATTGTTTTGCTCAAAATCCGGGAAGTTTTTTAGCAGGGACTCAATTCCAGAAGGACTGAAAAACACAAGGACATCGTAATATACGTCGCGGAGGTCAGATAAATCACTTATAACAGTTTTGTAAAAGATACCCCTTGTCCAATTAACTCCCAATTCGTCCAGGGATTTGGGGATACTTGGCTTCAGTACATCTGAAGAAGGGAGCAGAAATCTCTCGTCCTTATATTTCTTTATGAGTGGTATCAATTCTTTGAACGTCCGTTTACCTACGTAAATTTTTCGTTTGCGGTAAACCACATATTTCTGGAGGTAATAGGCTACTGCTTCTGACTGGCAGAAGTATTTCATGGTATCGGGGACCTTAAATCTCATTTCTTCGGCTATCCGGAAAAAGTGGTCTACGGAATTCCTGCTGTTCAGGATGATGGCAGAATATTCATTGAGATCTATCTTCTGCTGTCTCACCTCTTTGGCATCTACGCCCTCAACATGGATAAAGGGCCGAAAATCGACCTTAACCTTTTCTTTTTCAATAAGACGCAAGTAAGGAGAATTCTCCATTTTAGGTTCTGGCTGCGAAACTAAAATTGTCTTAACTTTCATTTACCTTATGCATTTAGATAGTTTGCAATGATTATAAAGGGCGCAATTTCGAGAGCGCAAAGGTACAAAATAAAATAGAAAAAGTTCGCAGCTATTAATTTTAGATGGCTTTTAATTAGGGTAACCCAACCTATGACATTTACGGTTAGAATAAGGAAACCACTTACATAAACTATCGCCATCGCATCCACCCCCATATAGGTAAAAACAATATTGGAAATAAACATGACAGCACTGCTGTAGTTGAGATAGGACAACTTTTTAAAAATACATTCAGCAATAAACGTATAGTTGTCAAATACTACGGCATTTCCCAATTGTACCAATATCTTGAGGACCACAAACCCCAGGATCAGGCCAAGGATCATAAGGAAGTATAACGGGGACTGACTACTGTTGGGGCCACTTAAGATGCTTAGGATCCAATACAAATACAAGGAAAGGTTAAGAATCTGAAATGAGGTCAGGAATAAGTGAAAACCGTGTATGAGTCGGTCCTTTTTGTTGTACATAAAAACATATTTGCTATTGAAGGGCAGGATAGCAAAATTCATGAACCTGCTCCCAAAGAGCATCTTGGCTGTGACCAATACCCCAAGGCCCAGTAGTATTACCAGAGTAATCCAATCATTAGAAAGTACGGTTCTGTAGACAGGTTCCATTATTTGATCTTCACATGGTTACCGTTTAAGCCCCAATATAGGCCATTTTCGGAAAGGCTTACCTTAAAATAAACGGGGTCCCCTTTTTGCGGTTCAGGTCGTTGAAAGGTGAAATAAGTGGTGTCCCTGGCAACTAATGCTGATGTGCTCTTTTCGGTGGCCTCTACTTCTATGGGCAGGGTCTCCTGTACCTGTTTATAGGCATTGAGGTAGGTAACGGCAAAACGTATCTTCTCCAGTGGTATGGTATTGGGATAAGGATTGTAAACCTTTAACGGGATATCGCTGCCAAAGGCAAGGGCTTCTGAAGGGTCAACCAGCGACTGTAGCCTGCGGTAAGACTCAAAAGAGTTTATAAAATTGCCGTAGTAGGTCGTCCCTTTGGCATTTTGATAGCTAAAATCCCCGCTATCGCGATACCTGCTGATATAGGCAATCCGCTTTCCCTGAAATGCTGCCTCCGAGCCGTCTATAGAATATTGGTTCTTGCGAAACATTATGTTGTTCAGGGTAAAGGATAGATCCCCTGAATAAAAACCATACATGGACGCGTTGCGGTACGAATTCTCAAATACCACAGGTACATCTCCTACCTTCTCTTTCAGTTCGGCTACCCACTCCTTGTTTCCATGTGTTTCATAAATTACCGGAAAAAGCGGGGCGTGAACCAGACCTATGCGTAAAAACAACAACAGGAGTATGTTGAGGAGGCCTGTATACCAAATCCATTTTCTCGCCCTGGGCTGTTGCAGCAGGTAATTAAAAGCCAGGACGGCCATAGGGATGCATATAACAATGAGCCATTGCGTCTGCACCCTCCTTTGAAAGCTGGAAATCAGAAAGAATATCAGGACACCGTAGGAAAGAAATACCAGTGCCCGGGTAAAGCTATCGCTGATTTTAGACTTGTAAAGTGCGAGGTATATCCAGGGGAAGGTAAAACCAAATAAGACGATCAGGTTAACCCAATACCCAAGGGTAAAATCACCGAACTCATATGCGCGGTTGGGGCGCTCAAAAAGATGGTAATTGATAGAGACAAAATCATGCTCATACAACCATTTGAAATGGGGAAAATAAGCCCCAAGGGCAACTATCACCGCCAGCCAGGCCAGCGGCTGTAGTACCAGACGGAGGTTGGAAAGGAGCACAAAGAAAATGACCAGAAATGCATGGTACTTGCTGTACATCAAAGCAGCTATACAAAGGCCGAGAGCTATAGCTATCCAGAGACTGGGTGCTGCTAAAAATCTTTTGTAAATCCAAAGAAACAGCGCTGTAAAAAATAACAAAGGGGTATCCGGAAGCATAAAGAAGCCATAGGCGTGGAGAAGGGTCATGGAAAAAAGCAGAACGAAGAAATGTCGCACATACTCTTTTTTTTGTGAAGCTTCAATACAATCCCAGATCAACAGGGGGGTTCCAATCGAAAAAAGGGCGCTCAGCAGCCGAACCCCTAATTCCCCCTCAAAAATCCAACTTCCCAATTTTATCAGTGCCGCAACCATCGGGGGATGGTCAAAATACCCCCAGGCCATATTCTGGGCGTAATACCAGTAGTACGATTCGTCAAAAATCAAAGGGGTGAGGTAGGCCTGGATCAGGTTTGCAATAAGGACGATTCCCAGCAATGGCAGGAAAGGCTTTGGCAGGCGTAGTAACATACGTACGGGTTCTTCGCGTCAAAATTACAAAGAAGAAGCGGATAGCTGCAATACGCACTTTTAATTGGAAACTGTTGAGGGCCAACATCCCATAAAGTAGTACTTTTGCTAAAATTAGTACCGACCTATGTCAGACAGCTTAGTCATAATCCCTACCTACAACGAAATTGAAAATATTGAGGCAATTGTTAGGGCGGTATTTGATCTTGGAAAGGAGTTTCATATTCTTATTGTTGATGATAATTCTCCGGATGGAACAGCCAAAGTAGTGAAGGCCCTTCAGGAGGAATTCCCCGAAAGTCTTTTTCTGGAACAACGCGAGGAAAAATCTGGACTGGGTGTTGCGTACATTCACGGATTCAGATGGGCTTTGAAACGGGAATATCAGTATATATTTGAAATGGATGCCGATTTTTCGCACCGGCCTTCGGATCTGTCCAGGTTGTACAGGGCTTGTTTAAATGGTGCAGATGTGGCTGTGGGATCCCGCTACAAGCGCGGGGTTAACGTAGTAAACTGGCCGTTGTACAGGGTCCTGCTTTCCTATGGGGCCTCCTTTTACGTAAAGTTGTTTACTGGTATGAAAGTGCATGATCCCACGGCAGGTTTTGTGTGCTACAAACGTAAGGTTTTGGAGGAGATCCCTTTGGACCAAGTTAAATTTATTGGTTATGCCTTTCAGATTGAGATGAAATTCAGGGCCTACCTCAAAGGGTTTAAAATTGAAGAAGTATCCATAATTTTTACGGACCGTGAAAAGGGGAAATCAAAAATGAGCACTTCCATAATCTGGGAAGCTGTTTTCGGTGTCATCAGTATGAAAATCAGAAGCCTTTTTAAAAGAAATGGATTTTAGTTATGGGTGGAATTTTAATTAAAAATGCAGTACTGGTCAATGAAGGGCAACAGCAACAATCCGATCTCCTGATTAAGGGGAATCGCATTGATAAGATTGCTGGGCATATAGCCGCTGAAGGCCATGAGGTCGTTGATCTTAAGGGGAACCATCTGTTACCCGGAATTATAGATGACCAGGTACATTTCAGGGAACCCGGCCTTACACATAAAGGAGATATCGCTTCAGAAAGCAGGGCGGCAGTTGCGGGCGGGATCACTTCGTATATGGAGCAACCCAATACAGTTCCCCAGACCACTACCCTGGAAAAGCTGGAGGAGAAATTTGCAATGGCTGCCGGAAGGTCGGCGGCCAACTATTCCTTTCTCTTCGGTGGCACCAATGATAACCTTGAGGAACTTAAGAAGTTGGACAAAAAAAGTTGCTCCGGCGTAAAGCTGTTCCTTGGGTCCTCTACAGGAAATATGCTGGTAGATGACGAGCAGGTACTGGAGGGGATATTTCGCAATACCGAGCTGGTAATTTCGGCACATTGTGAGGACGAAACCACTATTCGACGAAACCTGGAAGATTACCGAAAACAGTACGGGGACGATATCCCTGTAAAGTACCACCCCCTTATCCGGAGCGAACAGGCCTGTTATCTGAGTTCTTCCAAGGCCATCGCCCTGGCTAAGAAGACCGGGGCCCGCTTACACGTTTTTCATCTCTCCACAGGGGTGGAGACCGACCTGTTCGTAAATGACATTCCACTGGAAGATAAAAAGATCACGGCGGAAGTATGTATCCACCACCTCTGGTTCAGCGATGCAGATTATGAAGATAAGGGCACTTTTATTAAATGGAACCCCGCAGTAAAAACCGCCGGGGATCGCGATGGACTTTGGAAAGCACTCCTGGATGACCGTATTGATATCGTAGCCACTGACCACGCTCCGCATACCCTGGAGGAAAAACAACAGGTGTATACCAAAGCCCCCTCGGGAGGCCCTCTTGTACAACACGCATTAACCGCAATGCTGGATAAGTATAAAGCAGGGGTGATTGGACTTGAGAAAATTGTGGAAAAAATGTGCCACAACCCGGCCCGTTTGTTTGATGTGCAGGAACGGGGTTTTATACGTGAAGGATACTATGCCGACCTGGTTGCTGTAAACCTCGATCAGCCCTGGATGGTAGAACGGGACAACATTGCCTATAAGTGCGGTTGGTCTCCTTTTGAAGGCCATACCTTTACTTCTAGGGTATCCCATACCTGGGTTAATGGACATCTGGCTTACCAGAATGGCACGTTCATGGAACTGCAAAAAGGGATGAGACTAACATTTGATCGCTAAATGAAGAGAGCAATATTTATTTCTTTGCTAATGCTCGCAGGCCTGGCTTGCAATGAAAAGGTAGTAGAAAAACCAGAAGACCTTATTCCCAGGGAGAAAATGGTGGACATTTTATACGACCTGTCCCTGCTCAATGCAGGGAAAGCAATAGACCCTGACGCCCTTAAGGAAAAGAATATCCAAACCATGGATTACATATACCGTAAGTACGATATAGACAGTGCCCGGTATGCGAGGAGTGACCTGTATTACGCTTCGGTTCCCCTGGAGTACGAAGCCATATACCGGACCTTGGTAAACCGACTGGAGGAACAAAAAATTCGGGTTGAGGAAGAACGGACACAAAAAAGCGATAGTGCACGTCAAAGGACGATAAACAGATCAAAGTCCGGAGATACGATCAGGGATTAAGTCCCTTTTCCTTCATATAGGCCTCGCAACATTGAGTGATTACTTCTGGTAGGTCTTCAAATTTATATGCCAGGGCATCTTTGATCTTGGCATTGCTGTAAAAGGCCTGGGAGCGCATGGACCTAGCCCCATCCCTACTTAGTTTCCGCCTTTTACCCCCGAGCATAACTCGCAACCAGTCCAGCCGCCAAAATAATTCAAGCTGCCAGTATTTGATCCTTTTCTCGGGCTTTTTGTTCTTAAACCCTTCGGCCAGGTAGCCCATCAGGGTTTTATAACTCAGGTTCTCGGCCACAAGGATGTAGCGTTCGCCCTGTATGCCTGAATTCATTAGGGCCATCATTATCGTGACGACATCATTTATGGCGACTACTCCGGTACCCCCTGGTGGATAATATTTTGGGGATTTGGCAGCCGCCTTGAAAAGCACCCCACTGCCCTGATCCCAGAAACCGGATCCGATAATTATGCCGGGATTTAAAATAACTACAGGCACCCCTTCCTGACTCCCCCGCCACACTTCCATCTCCGCCAGGTATTTTGAAAGCCCATATACATTCGAAGCTCCTTGCCATTCACTTTCCTCCGTGATATCCTGTTCTCCTTTAGAACGGGAAAGTGCAGCAATGGAACTTACATAACACAGCTTTTGCACCTTATATGCGATACAAAGGTTAACAATATTGGCGGTGCCCCGCGCATTTACGCGCTTGAGCTCGTAGAAATCCCTGGGGTCAAAAGAGATCATCGCAGCGGAATGGTAGACCTGCTCAACCCCCTGAAAGGCTTTTTCCAGATTTGGGATATCATTTAAATCGGCCTGGATCCAGTTAATGCGGTCGTAGAGAACTTCTCCCTCCTGATGGTGCTTCAAAAAGAAGTTCTTCAGACGGTCCAGATTGCTGCTCGGGCGGTAAGTTGCCCTGAGCTGGTTATTTTCCTGCGCCAGTTTTAACAGCAGGTGTGCGCCCACAAGTCCGGTTCCTCCGGTGACGAGAATCATGGCGTAAAGGTACTTATTTCGGGACGATATATTTTTGGGCTTCTGGAAGCCGGCACTGGATTTCTTTTATCTTTGCAGGAATTCTTTTTACAGAGAAAATGGCGAAGAATTTTGTTCAAGAACTGAAATGGCGCGGGATGCTTCACGATGTGATGCCCGGTACCGAGGAACATTTGTTGAGTGGAATGAAATCAGCCTATGTAGGCATTGACCCTACGGCAGATTCCCTTCACATTGGTCATTTGGTAGGTGTGATGATGCTTAGACATCTGCAACTGGCAGGGCACAGGCCTATCGCACTCATTGGTGGAGCCACTGGTATGATCGGGGATCCTTCAGGCAAATCTCAGGAAAGGAACCTCCTGGATGAAACCACCCTCAGGATGAACCAGGAAGCCATCAAACAGCAACTGTCCCGCTTTCTGGATTTTGACAGCACTTCTGAGAATGGTGCGCTCCTGGTGAATAATTACGACTGGATGAAAGCGTTTACCTTCCTGGATTTCATCCGGGATGTAGGGAAACACATAACCGTTAATTACATGATGGCTAAAGATTCTGTAAAGAAAAGGCTGTCAGCAGATGCCAAGGAGGGGATGTCTTTTACGGAATTTACCTATCAGCTGGTTCAGGGCTATGACTTCCTCTACCTCTATGAGAACTACGATTGTACCCTGCAGATGGGTGGAAGCGACCAGTGGGGCAATATTACTACCGGAACAGAGCTCATCAGGCGGATTGGCGGCGGAAAAGGTTTTGCCCTTACCTGTCCGTTGATCACCAAGGCTGATGGAACTAAATTCGGTAAAACGGAAAGTGGCAATATATGGCTGGATGCCCATCGGACATCTCCCTATAAATTCTACCAGTATTGGTTGAACACATCAGACGAGGATGCGGAAAAGTACATTAAAATATTCACCTTCCTGTCGAGAACAGATATAGAAACCCTGGTAAGTGAACATCGTGAAGCGCCTCACCTTAGAAAGCTTCAGAGAAAACTGGCAGAAGAAATCACTACTGCGGTACATTCAGCGGCTGACCTGGAGATGGCCGTACAGGCCAGTGAGATCCTGTTCGGTAAATCTACTTCGGAAAACCTCAGACAGTTAGACGAGGACACTTTCCTGGAAGTATTTGACGGCGTTCCACAAGCCCGCCTGCCGCGCACGGAGTTTGAAGAAGGGCTTGATATGATAGGGGCCCTTGCTGCCAAAACCGGATTTTTAAAATCAAACGGGGAGGCCCGAAGGGAACTTAAACAGCAATCCATTTCTGTAAATAAAGAGCGGGTTACTGAGGGCTATACCCTGGACGATAAAGACCTGATAAACAACAAATACATTCTGCTCCAAAGAGGGAAGAAAAACTATTATGTGCTGGTTATTGACTAAGGGAGCTGGGCATCATAAGGCCATAAGGTTGCACCCCCGAATATCGGAATGATCATACCTGCCCAATATTTCAAAGCTGCCTCCCACATGCCATTTGCCCAGGTCCTGTGTGGCAATAAAACTGCAGGAATACAAATTAGCCAGATCAATGATGTTTACCCCTCCTGTTTTCCCATGGGATAGTAAGGTAAGGGGATCCTCGGTATCGCGGATCAGTACTTTCATCCATGGCGGACTGGTGAATAATCCATCTCCTTTGGAATACGCCTGGGACAATAATTCCGTCATCCCATATTCGCTGTGGATGTGAGTTACCCCAAACCCTTTTTTTAGGACTTCATGTAATTCTTCTCGGATCATTTCCTTTCTTCTCCCCTTCATCCCGCCGGTTTCCATGACAATGGTATTCTTTAGCTGGAAGGTGTACTTTTCAATCAGGTCCAGAAGCGCAAAGGAAACCCCGATAATAAGGACCGGAGTTCCATGGGAATCCAGGGTTTGTAATTTCCGGGCCAGTGCCTTGTGATCATGCAGGTAGAAGCCACTTTCCGGGTGTCCGGAGGCATGGATCAAACGATTGACCATGTATACCAGGGAAGACCCTTCCCTTTCCAGGTAGGCGGGGAGGAGGGCAAGGACACAATATTGTCGCGGAGGGCCGTAAAACCGCTCGAAGGTATTCGTGAAACTCTCTTCGTATACCTCCTTTTTGGCCACATAGTGTTTGCTGGGTACCTGCCCTGTAGTACCGCTGCTGCTAAAAACAAGTTCAGGGGTAAATGTTCCTGAACATATCCGGTGGGATTTAAAAAACTGGATAGGCAGGAAGGGGATCTCTTCTATCTTGCTGATCGCTTCAGGCACCGCGCCCAGGTGGGTACAAAAAGAGCGGTAGGCGACGTTATTACGGAACTGAAAACGAAAGACTTCCAGGGCCAGAGGGCCAAATTCCGAAGGTGAGCGCCTGATGATGTCTTGGATGTCCATTGCCCTCTTTAACTCGGGTAAAAATAACCAAAATAAAAAGGCGCTGCCATAGACAACGCCTTTCCGTTACGAAGGTGAATCGGTGTTATTTAACAACCAATTTCCTGGTCATAGTTTTCTTATTCTCAATTACCTGGATTACATAAACTCCGGGAATCAGCCTGGAAACATCCAGGGCATTGTTCCGGATCCTGTCCGTAAGCACAACTTTGCCAAAAACGTCAAAAATGGAAATTTCCTTGATCCCGTTGTCCCGGGTAGTGATATAAACCACGTCGTTGTAAACAGGATTGGGGTAAAGTTTAAAACCTGCAATCTCGGTTTTGGATACAGGAGGGGTATCTGCCATTTCCTGAGCGGAAAGGGGCAAGGCAAGGCCTAAAAGTAGGTACAAGTAGATTAGCCTCATGTATATTGATTTGGGATCAATACCATAAAAATAGGCTTTTAACGAATCCTCTTAAATGAATTGTTGTGAATGGGCAGATTTTGTAGGTAAAGAAAGGCTTCGTTTCCTTTCGTCGATAAAATGATACACTTCATCGAGTACGTGGAATGCAGAGCGGAAGAGAAATGGGAGTTCTGGTGTTATTTTACGATGAGTTTCCGTGTAGCCACCTTGTCTTTTTCGATGACGCGCAGGACATAGATCCCGGCATCCAGATCGGATAAATTGAGCTCATTACCCAGGATGGTAGTCTCCTTTACGCGCGTCCCGAAAACATCAAAAATCAGTATTTTTTTCGGTGCTTTTTTAGCGGTCTCAATGTACACCTTTCCGTTGGTTACAGGGTTAGGGTACAATTTAAATCCCTCGATGTCACCCGAAGCCGGTTTTTCCTGCCCAAAACTGAACGAGAAACAAGCCAGTAAGAAGATAAGGTAAAAGTGCTTCATGCAAGGGATATAACAAAGTGTGTACCACAAAGATAGCCTTTTTGAAAACCGCGTCAAGATGGGGCTGCAAAAAATCCCTAAAAAATCGTTGAAATGCAGCTTGACTGAGGTTTTAAGCACTTAATCGATAAAATTAAGGGATTTGAGGCGATAAAATAACTGGTGGGAGTGTAAAAAATGATCCAATAGTAAGGGTTTGGATATCTCTGAATGTTAGGAAAACGTTATTCGCTTTAAATCAAGGTTAACCGCGTTATCCCTAGAAGTATTATCTTTACTTTTGATCAGATGAACCAATACCAAACCCATGAAAAAGGAAGATATCAAGATACTTCTGGTCGATGATGAACCTGATATTTTAGAAATTTTAAAATACAATCTTTCCTCACAAGGCTACCAGGTGTATACAGCAAAAAATGGGGCAGAGGGAGTGGAAAAGGCCAAGAAGAAGAATCCACATCTCATCATACTGGATGTAATGATGCCCGAAATGGATGGTATTGAGGCTTGTGAGATCATTCGGAACACCAAGGGTTTGGAAAATACAATCATCACTTTCCTTACTGCCAGGGGAGAAGATTATTCCCAGGTGGCTGGATTTGATGCGGGGGCAGACGACTACATCACCAAACCTATTAAACCCAAGGTACTTCTAAGTAAAATTAAAGCATTGTTGAG
>NZ_CEYNTP010000041.1:0-14821 GCF_982873095.1 Lentiprolixibacter sp.
GGTCAGGCAACCTTAAGGAGTGGGAGTATCTCAGTGATTTTGGAAAGGAGCAGGGGGCTCATGGGGGTGTCTGGGAATGCCCGGACCTCTTCCCTTTGACGGTGCCTGGAACCGGAGAAACAAAATGGGTATTGATCATTAGTATTAATCCCGGGGCACCCAATGGAGGTAGCGGCACCCAGTATTTTCTTGGGGATTTTGATGGCACACACTTTGTTTCCGAACAGGAGGAAGCGCACTGGCTTGATTGGGGTACGGACAATTACGCCGGGGTCACCTATAACAACACCCCCAATGGGGAACGGATTTTTATCGGTTGGATGAGCAACTGGGATTATGCCCGGGATACACCCACAGAACGCTGGAGGAGCGCCATGACCCTTCCACGGAGGCTGGGACTACAAAAAATCGGCGAGGAGGTAACACTAGTGAATTACCCGCTCTCCTCAGTGGATAAGCTGATATCCAAAGGGGAAAAGAAAACCCTATCAGTAGCCGCAGGGGACAGGCAGACGCTGATCTTTGATAAAAACAATCAGGCAGAACTTCGTTTTACCACGACAGCCCGGAACTTTATACTGACATTTTCGAATGAAACAGGAGATCAACTGGTTCTGGCAGTGGATAAGCAAAGAAAGGAAATGACGCTGGACCGCAGGAATTCAGGCAAGGTGGATTTTCAGGAGGCTTTTGGTGCGCAAGTTCACCGGATTCCACTCAATAACCTGCCGGACGGAAATGTGGAGTTTCGGCTTATCCTCGATTGGTCTTCCCTGGAAGTATTTGTGAACGGTGGTCAGTACGTGGCCACCAGTCAAATATTTCCCAATGCCCCATATAGCCAATTACACGTACAGAATACCGGTAAGGAGGACTTATCCCTGGAATCACTGGAAATCAATGAGATGAAATCAATTTGGTAATATACTAAGGGATGTAGGTTTTAATTCTTTGGTTTGTAACGCTTTACAAACCTCTTCAGGATTTCCTTGGGGATCATCGTTTTGATCTTTTTTACTTCTGCAATCAGGTCTTCGGCTTGTTCCGGGTCAAAATAGCCGTAATTCTTGTACGTATTGATCCGGATAATAAACTCATTGGCATCGGCTTCCGGATGAAACTGGGTGGCATAGATGTTCTTTTTCATCCTGAACATTTGGACAGGACAGGGCTCGGAAGTGGCCAGGAGTACTGCACCCTTCGGCACCTGATCACAGGCTTCTTTATGTCCGACCCTTGCGATAAAGGAGACCGGTAATCCCTCGAGAAGCGGGTCTTTTTTTCCTTCAGGAGTCACTTTTATTTCTGTGCTGCCTATGGGTTCCCCATATTTTTTTGAGATTGGTGAGCCGCAGTATTGCCCGAGGAGGCCGTTGCCCGAGCAACACCCCAGAAAAGGAAAGTCACTGGGAATCAGCTGATCAAAAAGGTTCTGGTAAAAGCCTTCGATGGCTTTTTGGACCTGGCTCTTGTTTTGTTCAGGGGTGCTCACATCAAATGGGCTGCCCCCGGCAACGATCCCCCAGTAATTCTCCAGATCTATCGTGGGGATGCCCTGTTCGAGCCGTATGCGGTGTACCTCTTTTTTGCTCAGGCCTCCCACCCGGAGTATGGCCTCAAACTCGCTGTCTGCCGTAGCATCCTCCGGCCGCATTTGTAATATCAGCATCCTTTTCATAGGCACGTATGCTAAATGCTAATATACGTCACCCGCAGAAGATAGGCGAGCATTTTAGTCTCATTCTTTTACGAAAACCATGCAATGCTGCCAGGGCAGGTTCCCAATATTTTCTTCAAGTTGAAAGCCAGCAGCTTTCATTTCCTTTACTGCCTGTTGTTCTGACATTTTGTGTAGTTCTTTGATCGGTACTGTTGCATCCTCTGCCCGGTATTCAATGAGGTATAATTTGGCGTCTGAGCGCATGGCTTTGTAGAGCGATGCTATCAGTTCTTTGGGAAAGCTAATTTCGTGGTATACATCCACAAGGAGTACCTTGTCTACAGAATTATCAGGCAGGTTTACACGCTTTTCATCTCCTTTTACGGGCTGCACATTGGAAATCCCCTTGGCCTCAATTTTCCGGCTGATCTCCGCCAGCATTTCGGTTTGTATGTCCACGGCATAGACCAGTCCCTGTTTAGCCAGTGCTGACATTTTAAACACGTGATAACCTGAGCCTGCACCAATATCTGCAATAGTATCACCAGGCTGTATGTCCATGTTCTTCAATAAGAGAGAAGTTCTTTCTTCCTGTTCCCGTTCCGGTCGCTCCAGCCAACTCATGCCCTGGTAGCCCATTACCCGGGCGATCTCCCGATCCATATACCATTTTCCTATCCCGTTCCAGTCTCCGGACTTATAGGTATAATGATCGTCAGATCTTTGTTGTGAATTACAGCTGGATAATGGAAAAGCGAGTACAGCCAGCAGCAGTATGTGCAATATCCTCTTCATGGCAAGTTTTTCCGCTAAAATTAAGGATAACCCTTCACAACATAATACTTGTTCAGTAAATCTTAAGAATATAAAAACTCCAAGGGGCCTTATATTTTTTGCAGGATTATTTAGGCTTTGTTCTGAATAGGGAGTAGACTCCAAAGACTATGGCCAGAACAATGGGTGCAGCAACGGTGAAGTACGAATTGAACCAAAATATCTTCATGGCTAATTGCCCTCCCTGAAATTCAGCTTTCTCAGTAAAGGTATTCGAAATGTTGCCAGCCAAGAGGTAGCTGATCGGAATCCAAAGTACGGCCAGGGCGATAAGTATTTTTAGGAGTAATGCGAATACCTTCTCGGTTTTGGATTGAGGCTTGCGAAAGCCCTTTATGGAAAAATAGAAGACAAAGGGCAGCGCAATCATGCCTAGCCCGGTGATGAATGTACCCAGGGGGGTATAGCTGGAATTAGACAGGGAAATCAATAAAACCGAAGATCCGGTAGCAAGCAAATAAAGGCTAAGCCCAAAAATGATCAGGGAAACTATAAGACCAATCTTTCTTTTATTCATAAAAGCTCAATTGTCTTTTCTGTAATACAAAACGAAAGACGAATTTATGGATTTGTATTCACTTCTCTCAACAGCCTGGACAGGATTTGATGGGGATCGAATAAAATCTTGTAGCCGTCTGATACCACCTGCTGCGTTCCTACATCCAAAGGTTCAATATTGGCCCAGGATGTATCTGCAAAGCTAAACTCAATTTTGGCATTGCTTTTCATAAGCACATGCCTGGACCATACGTTTCCGTATACCTTGTCCTCAAAGGAGTCAATTTTATCGTTTATAGTTTCAAAAGGGATTCGGGACAACCAGTCTGTTTCCCTGAAATGCTTTTTATCCGTGACGATAATGGAGAGGTCGATATCCGAATGTTCCCCTGCTGTTCCCCTGGCCCAGGAGCCGCACAAGCCCAGAGCCAATACTCCTTTATTCGTTTTTGCGAAGTGTATTGCCAGGTCCAGGATTTCAGAAAGATTTTTACTATTCACTTTGTCTGCTATGCCAGTGAGAAACTGGAATTCAATCCGCACTTGAATACACTACTTCCCCATTAAAAATGGTCATGACAATTTTCGTATTGAGGAGTTCCTGCTCGGGTACGGTCATCAGGTCCTGGTCGTATATAGTAAAATCAGCCAGTTTTCCTGTTACAATGGAGCCCTTGATTTCCTCTTCGAATGCCCCGTAGGCCGCATCCAGGGTATAGGATTTCAGTGCCTGTTCGCGGGTCATCTTTTCGGCGGGTTCGTAGCCGTCTTCTGGAGTGCCCTTGAGTGTTTTCCTGCTCACACTCGCGTAGAAACTGGCGATGGGATCAATGGGTTCCACGGGGACATCGGTACCGTTTACGATGGGGATGCCACTTTGCAACAGGCTTTGCCACATATACGCCCCTTCTTTGATCCGTTTTTCACCCAAACGATCGATTGCCCAGGGGCGGTCAGACGACATATGGATGGCCTGCATGGCGGGGATCACCCCCAGTTCTGCAAAACGCGGGATGTCTTCCGGGTGCAGGTGTTGGGCGTGTTCAATCCGGAACCTGTGATCTGTAGCCAGGTCAGGGAAAGTGGTGAAGGCGGCCTCATATCTGTCCAGGATTTCCCGGTTTGCCCGGTCGCCAATGGCGTGAGAACACACCTGGAAACCATTTTGGAGGCCATTGAGGGAGGTTTCTTTGACAAAATCCATGGGGAGGGTCTCGTGTCCAAAATGGCCGGGCCGATCTGTGTATTCTTCTAGCAGCCAGGCTCCGCGGGATCCCAGGGCGCCGTCACAGTTTAGTTTTATCGATCGGATGGTGAACAAGTGGTCCGGGTCTACCATAGGCCCTTTTTCATACCATTCGTCCAGTAGTACCTTATCCCAACCCGTGAGCATGGCATACATGCGGATATTCATTTCCCCAGCAGCTTTCATCTCTTCATAGAGGGCGATGGTTCCCCTGCCGATACCGGCATCGTGGAAACCGGTAATGCCGTGTCTGTGGCAGGCGGCTACAGCCAGCTCAAAAGCTTTGATGTCCCGTTCAGGAGTATTTTCCGGGACGTGTCTGGTAATGAGGGTTTGGGCGCGTTCGTTGAAAACCCCTGTTGGCCTGCCCAGGGCATCACGGATGACTTCACCCCCTTCTATTTCCAGGGTATTTATGCCTTCTTTGTCCAGGACCTGTATGCCAGCGATTTCCATGGCTTTGGCGTTGGCAAAACCTGCATGACCGCTGGCGTGGCGTAGATACACAGGGTTTTCCGGAGATACAGCGCTCAGCCGGTCATGCGTCTGAAACCCCTTTACCGTAGCAGAGGGCATGGAATCCCATTTGCTCTGGTGCCAGCCCCTGCCTGTAATCCATTCCCCTGGCTGTGCTGTTTTTACTTTCTCGGCTACGGCATCGATGATCTGCTGATAGCTGGTAGTGTTCATCAGGTCCAGGTCCAGTTCGTTGTACCCCAGGCCCATGAAATGCCCGTGTCCCTCGATAAGACCCGGGGTCATAGTTTTCCCTTGCAGGTCGATCAACTCGGTCTGATCGGTTTTGTACTGTTCGGCTTCTTCCAGGCTTCCCGCAAACAGGATAAGGTTGTCCTTGACCGCAACGGCCTCTACCGTGGCCTGTGCGGAATCCACCGTATAAATGGGCCCTCCGTAAATAAGCAGGGTGGCGGCTTCTTTTTGAGGGGCAGAACATGCCGATAACAGGAGAATCTTTAAGGTTAATGCCAGGATTATGGGTTTAGGTAATTGCATTATTGTTGGATTTTACTGGTGTTATAATTTGGTTTATAGTAGGTAAGTATCAGGCCTTAATCCTTTAGATATCCAGCTCCTTCCTCCTTACTCTGTATAATGTTTGCTCAGAAAAAGGTACAACTTGTTTTCCAAAATTGCATTTAATTCTGGAAGGTCTTTAAGTCCAAAAATAAATGCAATGGCTATAGGATCTGTCCTCCAATACGTATGGCCTTCATAAAAGCCATAGCGCATGATATACTGGGGCTCCATTTCTCCGGTATGCATGATGCTTAGTTTGCTAATCAATTCCGCCATCTGTTCCTGATCTAGTGAGGCATAATGTTGCTTGAGGTAATTCTGTTCTTCTGGAGCCAGTTCCGTCCAGAGTTTAATGTAAAATGCACCCCCTATACCATCGTTAAAAATGGATTTCTGTCCCCCTTTGGTGTCCTCTGCCTCCACAAAAACTTTTCGGTTATTGTAAAAGAAATAGGGGATGTTTTCCCATTTGTGCCTGGCCATGTTCCAGCGATTCAGAGAGAGGTCCGTATCCATCATATTCAGCACATGAAATAAAGGTTGGGCCATTTGTGGGTGCGTGAATCCCAGTTTACCCACCAGATGATTATCCCCTTTAAGGACGGATATGATGTCCTCATCTTCAGCCATAAACCCTGCCTGGGAAAGGCCATTGGGCCGCCCCAGCCTTGTTATTTTTTCCAATTCCCAACCGGTAATGGTCCGGATGGTATCCAATGTAGCTTCCGAATGCAGGCCTGTTCGCGCCAAATCAGGAAAGTCAAGAGTATCTACGATGAGTTGCTTGCAAATTTCGTAAGCGTTGCCTGGTGTTACCTGTATGATGGCATATTTTTTTTCCCGGGTAACCGCAACCACATATTCATAGCCCTGTTTGGTCCGGAAAGGGGAAGGGAGAACTGGTTTTTCCGCATTTACCTGGGGATAGATCTTGTAAGGGATCGTATCCAATTCCGTTAGGGTGTACTGTGAATAACCGTACAAAGTCGACAGGAAGAGGAGAATCATTATCAGACAGTATTTTGCCTTCATAATCCACATTGACTAAGGGTGTAAAGCGGTTTTAATTCGGTCTTAATTCCTCTATGAAATTACCAAATTCTCCAGAGATTTCTTCAAATATGGACCGGTGAAATTAGCAGATCCGAAAGCATTCGGCATCTTGTGGTATATCTTGAAATTACAGGAGCGATATTTTATTCTCCATAATCCCGGATAAACCTCTGAGTACCTTCCGGATTTTTAGTTCCCCTGTCTATGTCCACTATCCCAGGTTCCTAAAAAAAAAGAATTAGCTAAGTGCTACCCTTCTTTCTGGTACACCCGTACCCAATCCACGTACATGTATTGCGGAAATGTGGTGGATGCGTCGGGGCGGCCAGAGAATCTACCCCCTACGGCAATGTTGAGGAGCAGGAAGTATTCGTTGTGGAATTCGGAAAGTTCCGGGGCCGAAATGGGCATAGAAGTTATTTCCTCGCCATCGAGCAGCCAGCTTACCTTCTCTGCATCCCATTCCAGTTCAAAGACATGAAAATCGTCCGCAAACTTTCCTGAGGCCAATTTATGGGCTACTGCTCCCATACTGGCATGTTTGTCGTTTTTATCAGCGTAGTGGAGGTTGACCTCAATGGTCCCGTCGTCCCTGGAGCCATACAGTTCTAAAATATCGATCTCCCCACATTGCGGCCAGGGGGTATCGCCGCCGTTCTCATCAATGTTCGCCCCCAGCATCCAGAAGGCCGGCCAGATACCCTTACCATAGGGAAGCTTGATACGGGCTGCGATCTTCCCGTATGTAAAGGTCTGTTTGTTGGCTGTATTCAAACGGGCAGAGGAATACTGGTCCATCCCATGCGTATCGCTTTCGTGTATGGCTTTGATAACCAGGTAATTGTCCTCAATGTAGGCATTCTCACTGCTGTTAGTGTAGCGTTGCCATTCGTCGTTAAAACGCCCGGCTTCTTCCACCTGGAAATTCCAGTTGTCAGGGTTGATGGAGGGGGAATCGAATTCGTCCGACCAGGCCAGGTTCCAGTCCTCTCCGGGTTGGTAGTGGTCTTCTTTTACAGGGTTCATAAGCTCAATTTCTTTGCTTTCCGTTGCTGACGCATCTTTTTTGTTTTCTTTACAGGAGGTGATAACAAAGAGGGCGCAAAATACAAAAGTGGGCAGCCAATTTTTCATTTTCAGATTATTTAATACGTAGTTTTTATTCGGCTAGAAAAGGGCTATCTCATATATTCGGGACTCCTCTTCCCAGGGGTGATAGCCCTGCCCGATATAGGTAAATCCGTACTTTTCATAGTACCCCACATGGCCCGTGCAGAGGTATACATATTTAAATCCGGCTTTTTTGGCATCTTCCTTTGCCTTTTCCATTAGCAGGCTGGCATAGGCATTGCCGCGATGGGCTTCGTCAATGAAGAGCGCATTGATCCAGGGATAGAGGTCACCCCGGCTGATGAAGTCATTGGTAATGAGCCCCGCACAGCCGATTATTTCCCTGTCCTTTTCCAGCAAATACCACTGGGGTAATACGTCCCTGGCCCCAATACTATGGGTTATTGCATCCTCATAAATTATGGGCGTTACACTGGGCCAGCTTTGTTGAAAATATGCGATCGCCCGGTCTTTATATTCAGGATTTTCCCTTATGGATATGATTTTCATAGTTATGGTGACCAGATTTTTTGTAAAAGTAATAATAGAGGATGCTATTACGGCAATAGATTTTCAAGCAAATAATTGCATGAAGATGTATGTTAATGTTTTAATAAACAATTAAATAATGTTTAATCTTTCACTACATTCGTTAAACATATAAATAACCAGAGCAACCCGTTATGAGATCAATATTTGTCAAATCCAGTTTTCTAGCCCTTATCTTCTTGTTTTCGTTTACACCTAATACTCAGGAATTCCAGGGGCAAGCGGTTTATTTCACCAAAACCAAAATGGAACTTGGTGCCTGGGGAGCACGTCTGAGCGAGGCCCAGAAGAAACAGATACAGGCCCGTCTCAAAAACAGGTTGGAAAAAACCTATGTGCTGAACTTCAACAAAGAGGAATCGGTGTTTGACGAAGAAGAAAAACTGGATGCCTGGTCGGGTGCTACGGATTCATGGGGAAAAAACTTCTCACCGGGCAAGTCATATAAAAATATTAAAGAAAACGCCTTGGTACAGAGCCAGGAGTTTTATGGGAAACAATTTCTCGTCAAGGATGAATTACTGGCCCTCAACTGGAAGATGGGCACAGCATCCAAACAAATTGGGCAGTATATGTGTTTTAAAGCTACAGCATCGGTGCCTACCTCCGAGTTGACCTGGTATAATTTTTCCTGGAGTAAACTGAGACGAACAACTCCAAAGGAGAGCGATGCGGCCGGTGACGAGGCTCAAGAAGCTGAAATACAAATGACCGAGATCGAAGCCTGGTATACGCCTCAAATTCCGGTTGGGCATGGCCCTGGTGAGTATTGGGGACTGCCCGGACTCATACTGGAAGTAAGTGCCGGCAATACTGTAATGCTGTGTTCTAAAATAGTAATGAACCCTCAGGAGAAAATCAAGATCGAAGCGCCCGAGAAAGGTAAGGTCATCACCAAGATGGCATACCAGGAAACCATTACCGAGAAGATGCGGGAAATGAGGGACAACCGGGGGCGACGAAGAAGCAGATAGTTGCTGAGTTCAAATACTTCCTTACCGACAAGCAAACCAATTTGATGAAAAAAATTCTTTTAATCGCCCTGCTATTCGCAGTGGGGAGATCCTATGCCCAGGTGCGGCTTGAAGGGGTGGTCAGGGATAGTCTCAACCAACCCCTTGAATCAGCCAACGTGATTGCCATCAACCAGGAAACCAGTGGCCTGGAATCCTTTGGGGTCACTGACGAACAGGGAAAATACCGGCTGGAGCTCGGCAAGAACGGCACCTACAAGATCCAGATCAGCTTTGTGGGCATGAAGACCTTTACGGAAATCCTGACTACCCAGGAGAGCGACATTACCAAAGATTACGCACTGGAAGCAGACAATGTTTTGGAAGGGGTAGAGCTGGTCTACGAAATGCCAGTGACCGTTCAGGGGGATACCGTAGTGTATAATGCTGATTCGTTTAAGAACGGGACTGAAAGAAAGCTCGAAGATGTATTGGAGAAACTACCCGGGGTGGAGATCAATGAAGAAGGGCAGATTGAAGTAGAGGGCAAGGTAGTCAATAAGCTCATGGTAAACGGCAAGGACTTTTTTGATGGGGATACTAAACTGGCCTCCAAGAACATCCCATCCAAGGCAGTGGATAAAATACAGGTACTGCGTAACTATTCCGAAGTAGGGCAATTGCGCAGCGTGACCAATAACCAGGACAATGTCGCCCTGAATATCAAGCTCAAGGAAGGAAAGGAAAATTTTTGGTTTGGGGACGTTACGGCAGGTGGCGGGGCCTCCACGGACAAGGAACTCTATTTGTTTCAGCCGAAGTTGTTTTATTACAGCCCCAAATACACCATAAATTTTATTGGGGATATCAACAATACCGGGGAAGTAGCGCTAACGAGAAGAGACATACGGAATTTTGGCGGCGGCTTCCGTGCACCGAGCAGGAGCAGTGGTACCAATATCAATCTGGGGGACAACAGCCTCAATTTCCTGACCAATCAGGGCAATGCCCTGGAAATCGAAAACAAACTGGCCTCAGGTAATTTCAGCTACTCCCCTTCTCAGGCGCTGGACCTGAGTGGTTTTATGATCTACAATAACAGCAGGATCCGTTCCCGGGAAACCAGCTTCATTCAATATACCGACCCGGACCTGGGGATCCCGGATGAAGCTACCGAGCAAACCAGTACTGAGCGTTCGGATCAGGGCTTGTTGAAACTCAGTGCCAAGTATCAGCCCAACCTAAACAACCAACTGGATTACGATGTATTGGGACGGGTTTCTAATGACCGGCAGGACCAAAATGTATTCTCCTCGGTAATTGGAAATACGAACCAGCTGGATGAAGTTACCCCCTTCAGTCTCAATCAGAACCTGAATTATTATTTCACGCTGGACGAGAACAACATCTTCGCCCTGGAGGCACAGCATTTGATAAAGAATGAGGACCCTTTTTACAATGCCTTGTTGGTCAATGACCCCAATGGCCCGGACGCCTTCGATACCACCGCAGAGACCCTGGGACTGGATACCTCCCTGAACAACTACGACCTTGGGCAAAACCGGCGCATTAAGTCCAACCAGCTGGATGCTAAGCTGGATTACTATTATATCATTAATCCCAAAAGCAATCTCAATCTCACGTTCGGGACCATCCTGAGCCGACAGGAATTCAATTCCAATATCTTTCAATTCCTGGAGGGGGGCACGGTACTAAATCCAACCCCAACCTTTAATGACGGCCGGGCGGTTAACGATACAGAATACAATTTCAGTGATGTGTACCTGGGGGTGCATTACCGGGTGAGGATGGGTAAGTTTACCCTCACCCCCGGATTTTCGGTACATGCCTATGGGAATAAGAACTCACAGTTTGGAGAGACGTTCAAGGATAACTTCTTCCGGTTGTTACCGGACTTTGAAACCCGGATCCAGCTAAAGAAGAGCGAATCCCTGACATTCAGGTATGACATGCGTAACCAGTTCACAGATGTTACGCGCCTTGCCCAGGGATTAGTGCTAAACAACTTTAACAGCATACAGTTCGGGGAGCCTGATCTGCAGAATGCGCTTTCGCATAACCTGAGCCTGTTCTACAGTAGTTTTAACCTCTTCAATTATACCAATGTATTTGCAAGGGCGGCCTATTCCAGCAATATCGACCAGATAAGGAGCCTTACGACATTTGAAAACGTCATTCGTACCAGCACTTTCTTCAATTCCAGTTTTGCCGATGAGAACTTTAACGTTTTTGGAAGGGTTCAGCGCACTTTTGGCAAGATCAGGGCCACTATGAATGCAAGCTTTAACTACAGTAAGATCAACCAGTTTATCCAGGGGCAGCGCTCCCTGAATGAGGGGTATACACAGACCTATACCCCCGGGATCCGAACGAATTACCGGATCGCACCCAATGTTAGCCTCAGGTACCGCTACAGTGTAACCAATAACAACCAGGGAGGGCGGAGCACAAAATTTGTGACCACTGCTCCTTCCGTGGAGTTTGATGCCTATATATGGAAAGCGGTTACCTTCCGCACCAATTATGCCTTTACCAGGCAGGACCTGGGGAACGGAGAATCCCAATCCTTTCAGAACTGGGACGCTACCCTGTCCTACCGGAAGGACCGGGATGCTAAATGGGAATATGAGGTTCGCGCCACGAACATCCTGGACATCGATGCCCAGGTAAGAAACGCAGCGAACAACGTTTCGGTTTTTTCTTCGGAGACCTTTATTCAGCCCCGGTTTGTGACCTTCCGAATGGTGTACACTTTGTAATGCCCTGGGGCTTTTCTATGATACTTTTCTGAATTTATAAAAGGGTGTGCTTATAAGGATGAGTATTCCAATAAGCAGTAATGCTAAAAGTATTGAAATGTATCCCAGGCTGTAGTGTTCACTGATGAAGTAAGTGGATACGAAAGATACCATTACAATCAGTGCTACCAAAAGCCTATTCATCAGGGTGTGTTCATACACTGTCCCGCATTTGGAACATTTGATAGGGTAGTAGCCGATCCAGGTGGATTTCAGGATCTGTCCTGACGAAAAGGGGGTGTTGCAACTTTCACATTGTTTCATACTGTTACCAATTAGCAAGGACCAATATAAAACCAAGGCAGCTTCTGCTGCCCTGGTTATAGGGAGGTTTATATTCTTGCTGGCTTAATCAGGTGAAATTCCAGGCCGTTAATTTGTTTGTGGCAGCGATTTGATATGTGCCTGAATGTCCACCCCGTTGATTGTGGCTTCAAGAGCTTCTTCAGCCACCTTTACACCTTTCACATCATTGAGCTGTCCTTCTGCTGAAATGGCCTTAATGCCATAAAATTCCCCTTCTTTATTGATGGCTTTAATGTGGATAATGTTGCCGTCCCTTTGTACACCCTTGACGTCCAGTTTGTCGCCTTCCGACGTTAATGCCTTAATATCATAATTAGTACCGTCTGCCCCTATGGCCTTAACAGGGGCATATTGGTCAGCACTTACCAGGATCTTTACAGGGACTTTCTCCCCTTCCATCAGGGCCTTAACATCCATAAATTGTTGTTGGCCTGCATCCTGTATGGCTTTTACATCAAAGATATTTCCATCACTGTCCAGTGCCTTGACATCAAGGGTCTGTCCTTCGGGATGTATGGCTTTGATGTGCCAGATGGTGGTTTCGCTCGGTAATCCCGCCTGGGGCAGGGCTTTAATGTGAGCATGCACTTTCACCCCATTTATGGTGGCTTCCAGATCTTCTTCAGACACCTTAACCCCTTTTACATCGTTCAGCAATCCTTCTGTGGAAATGGCCTTGACCCCATAGAATTCCCCTTCCTCGTTAATGGCTTTGATGTCGATGATATTTCCGGCCCGTTGTACGCCTTTTACGTCCAGTTTATCCCCATCCGGGGTGAGGGCCTTGATATCAAAAATGGTCCCGTCAGCACCAATGGCCTTTACAGGGGCGTATTCATCTGAACTCAATAAAATCTTAACCGGAACTTTTTCCCCATTCATCAGGGCTTTCACGTCCATTAATTGGCGCTGTTCCGAATCCTGTATGGCTTTTACATCATAGATGTTGCCCTCCTTGTCCAGGGCTTTGATATCCATAAAACTACCTTCCGGATGGATGGCCTTGATATTCCAGATAGCCTCTTCGGCCACCTGGGCAGCGCTTTCCTGAACTTCTGTTTGGGCTTCTGGCGCGGCCTCCTTACAGGCAGATGACATAAAAAAGAGCCCGGATAAAAGAACGAGCCCTGCGAAACGAAGATGTACCAATGGTGTGTTTGTTTTTTTCATAATCAAGTGTGTTGTATATGCTAGTAATGAATTTGATTCAGGTGTTTTGTAATGAACGCGCCTTACAGAAAAAGGTTCCACTGTAGCTGTTTTAATCACGGGTTAAATGTAGGAATTTTTAGGGAAGGGAAATGTAACCTAAGCAGCGTCTATGGATACCCGCTTTAGTCTTGCATATTATTGGGGAATGCAGTAAATGTTCCCTCTTGTACGACCCCAAATACTGATTTTAATGCGGAGGGATCTTCCAGTGGATTTTCTTTAAGGATTATTAAGGTGGCCCTGGCATTTTCAAGGACATAAGCAATTTCCTTCCCACATCCCAGGCACATGATAACAACTATCGGAAGGATGTATTTTTTCATGTTATTCTATGCCTAAAGGTTTTACAGGCAACTCTTTCAGCCATTCTTCACCGTGCAAACGGTTTAGATACCGTGCAATCCTTTTATTGTTTTCACTTGCACTATTAAAGGCAAAGGGGTCAATAGCGCAATTCTCGATGTATAGCCCAATGCCGTATTTCCTTTTGAAGCGGATAAAGGAATCTGGGATATTGTTGTGGATCCCCGGTATTATGAAGTTAACGGTCCCATAGGTGATTTGCTCTTCGATTTGTTCATCTGTGAAGTTCTTTTTAATGCGGTCTACGGGAGCAACCAGCAACCATTCGCTAAGCAGTGGGGTGCCTCTGGGATATTCATGATCTACTGCAGCCCCCATTCCCCAAAGGTGTAAAATGGGAGAAAACAACAAGAAAATAAGTAAATGGAAGGTTATCCGCACGCTATTCTTCATTGGACTATGCTATAAAGACGACAATACCGCGAGAATGTGACAATATTGAGCCAAAAAGATTTATTATGCAGCATAGGGAAGGAAGGGGTAAGAATATGAAGCACTATTTATAGTTCTTTCACTACCTTACAGGGATTCCCCATGGCCAGTACATTGTCCGGAATATCTTTATTGACCACACTGCCGGCGCCGATAGTCACATTGTTCCCGATCTTCACCCCCGGAAAAATAATGGAATTCCCTCCGATCCAGACGTTGTCCCCTATGGTAACGGGTTTTGCCGAGGTCAGGTAGCGAGAGGTATTCCCCTCTTCAATTATGCGCTCCGCTGCTTTCAGGGGATGGGTGGCCGTGTAGATCTGCACGTAGGGCGCAATGAGCCCGTTTTTACCAATGGTAATCTTGTGGTTGTCCAGGAATATGCAATTGGTATTGACGAAGGTGTTGGTCCCAATGGAGATGTTTTCCCCGTAATCACAAAAAAACGGGGCTTCTATCCAGACACCTTCACCCACAGTTCCCAGCAACTCCCCCAAAAGCTGTTCCCGCTCTTCGGTCCATTCGGAATCCAGGTGGTTGTATGCCTTCAACAGCTTTCTTGCCCTGTGGTACATCCCCAATAGTTCCGGGTCCCGTGAATTATAGGTGTCGCCTTGTAGCATTTTTTCTTTTTCGGTCATTCTTGTTGAGGTTTCTGTTTTATCTAAAGGGAGGAGGACCAGAGGATCCAGGGGGTAGCCAGCAGAAAGATCAGGGTGTTCAGGACAGTGATGACGGCCCCCTGTTT